>JADCGM010000298.1 GCA_020249025.1 Alphaproteobacteria bacterium | reverse complement strand
CGACGACGGCCTCGGCCTCGCGCTCGGCGCCAAGGCGGCGGCCTTCGAATCCTTCTACTCGACCAAACTCGACAACGGCGGCACCGGCCTCGGCCTGTTCATCAGCCGCCAGATCGTCGAGGAGGCTGGCGGCGCCATCACGCTCGATGCCAACCCCGCCGGCGGAGCCACTCTCGATATCGAGCTCATCAAACCTCTTGCGTCGCCTTGAGATGCAACCATATGCTGCATTCGTAAACAACCGAGGCGGGTGTATGCGGGGTGCGATGGCGGCGGTGGTCGAGGATGTCGGTGGGGCGCTTGCGCGGCGCGGCGAGGGCCTCGCCGACACTGGTCGCCGGCCCCTCCAGTGCCGGAGCCGTGCCGCCCTGATCGCCGCCGCCGCACGGCTGCTGCGGACCACGCCCTACGAGGCGCTCGGTCTCGAGCGAGTTGCGGCGGAGGCGGGGGTGACGCGCCGCACCCTCTACAACCAGTTCGCCCACAAGGAAGACCTTTACCGGTCGTTGATGGAGCCGCGCATTCTGGCGGTGGCGGCCCAGCTCGAAACCCAGATCCCCCTAGGGCCCCGGCCGCACGATGCGATCTGGCTGTTCGCGACGCGGACCGCGCTGGTGCTGGGCGGGCCGGACAATGTCGATGTCGTGCGCTGCGTCATCCGCGACGGCGGGCGGCTGCCATGGCTGTCGGAAGCCTATACGCGCCATGTCCGCCAGCCGATCCTGTCGGCGATCGAGCTGTGGCTGCTCCGCTTCCCGCGGCGCGATCCGGCGCTGGATGCAGCGCAGATCGCCGAGTGCGCCGCGCAGTTCCTGTTCCTCCTGGAGGGGCTGACGGTGTCGCCGCATCTCCATCCCGCGCCAAATATCGCGGTGGCCCAGCTGTCCGGCGAGCGCGCCATCGACGCCATCGTCGCGGCCTTCCTCCAGCGCGCGGGGCTGGCGGCCGGGGGAGAGGTTCGCGCCGGGGCCTGACTCTAGCGCTTGCGCAGCTGATGCACCGCGACGGCGATGACGCCGCCGAGGACAAGGCCCGCAACGCCGGATCCGGCGGCGCCGACCGCCCATTCGACGAAGCCCGGCGCGACCGGCGACGCCGCGCCGGCCGTGGCACCCGCGGCATGGAGCGCATGCGCCGGGCCGCCGAGCCCATATTCCTCGAGGCCGTGGAGAACGATGCCGCCGCCGACCCAGATCATTGCGGCGGTGCCGATCACGCCCAGCGCTCCCATCAGCACCGGCATGCCCTTGACCAGACCTCGCCCGACCGCGCGTGCCGCGGCCGATCCGCGCTGGGCGAGATGCAGCCCGACATCGTCCATCTTCACGATCAGCGCGACGACGCCGTAGACGCCGGCGGTGATCGCCAGCGACACCAGCACGAGCACGAACGCCCGCATCGCCAGCGGCTGGCTGGCCACCTCGGCGAGCGCGATCGCCATGATCTCGGCCGACAGGATGAAGTCGGTGCGCACCGCGCCCGCGACCTTCTGGCGCTCGATCTCGGCCGGGTCCGCGCCCGTCAGGTCCTCGTCGCCATGGCCATGACCGCCGAGCCAGCGTTCGAGCACCTTCTCCGCACCCTCAAAGCAGAGGAACGCGCCGCCTGCCATCAGCAGCGGCGTCAGCGCCCACGGCGCCAGCGCGCTGAGCAGCAGCGCGCCTGGCAGCAGGAACAGCAGCTTGTTGCGCAGCGAGCCGAGCGCGATCTTGCCGATGATCGGCAGCTCGCGCTCGGGCGAAAAGCCGGTGACGTAGCGCGGCGTCACCGCGGTATCGTCGATGACGACGCCTGCCGCCTTGGCGCCCGCCTTGCCCGCTGCGCCCGCGACATCGTCGAGCGAGGCCGCCGCGAGCTTGGCGATCCCCGCCACGTCGTCGAGCAGCGCGACCAGTCCTGAAGCCATCAGCCGCGAATCCCTGAAGTTGCCAACGGCGCTCTAACGACCGGCGGCGGCGGTCAGGCCATCCGGATATTCTGCGCCTGCAATCCCTTTGCGCCCTGCGCCACCTCGAACTCGACCCGCTGTCCCTCCTGCAGGGTGCGGAACCCGTCCATGTTGATCGCAGTGTGATGCGCGAAGACGTCGGGGCCGCCGTCGTCCTGCGTCAGAAAGCCGAAGCCCTTCGCATCGTTGAACCACTTCACCGTGCCCGTCGCCATCGGCTGTCCCCCTGCCTGAATGCCGGGAGGTTAGAGTGGAACCGCGCGCCCCGCCATGGCAAAGTTCGCACCATGATCCTGACGCTCTATGGCATCTCCACCTGCGACACCGTGAAGAAGGCCCGCGCCTGGCTCGACTCCAAGGGGGTCGCCTATGCGTTCCACGACTACAAAAAGGCTGGCGCGCCCGCAGCGGCGCTCGCCGACTGGGTCGCCGAACATGGCTGGGAGACGGTGCTCAACCGCGCCGGCACCACCTTCCGCGCGCTGCCCGAGGCGGACAAGGCAGGGCTCGATGCGGACAGGGCGATCGCACTGATGCTGGCGCAGCCTTCGATGATCAAGCGCCCGGTGCTCGATCTCGGCGGCCGCCGCCTCGTCGGCTTCAAGCCCGACGCCTGGGCTGGCGCGCTCGGCTAGAGCTTCGTCCCGCCCATCCGCAGGATCGTGCGCCAGTGATCCTCGCTCAGCGGCACGATCGACAGGCGGAACTGGCGGAACAGCGGCATGTCGGCGAGCGCGGCTTCCGCCTTCATCGCCGCCAGCGTCACCGGCGTGGCGAGCGGCTTCACCGGCGCGACCTCGACGGCGACGAAGCGCCCGGCCGGATCGGTCG
>JADCGM010000297.1 GCA_020249025.1 Alphaproteobacteria bacterium | reverse complement strand
GCCGCCGAGGCCGATGCCGGCGCGCGCCTGCTCGCCGACGCGGAATCGCTCGACGTGATCAACGAGATCAGTTGGCCCTATGCCGATGCCCCCGGCCTTGTCGCGGCGCGGCTCGGCATCGCCCCGGCGCGGCGCGTCTATCACCCGGTCGGCGGCCAGACCCCGATGCTCGCGATCCACGAGGCGGCGCTGCGCATCGCCGCGGGCGAGAGCCGCATCGCGCTCGTCTGCGGCGCGGAGGCCGAGCACAGCGTCCGCCGCGCCGGGCGCGAGGGGCGGACCCTGCACTGGTCGCCCCGCCTCGCCGATTTCCAGCCGGTGCGCGGCGCCAACTACCAGCGCGACATCGCGCGGCGGCTGGAGGCGGCCACCCCGACCAACGTCTACCCCTTCTACGAGGCCGCGACCCGCGCCGCCTGGGGCCAGAGCTTCACCGAGGCGCAGGCCGAATACGCGACGATCTGGGCCGCGAACGCCCGCATCGCCGCGACCCGCGAGGCCGCGTGGATCAAGTCCGCGCCCAGCCCCGAGGCGATCCTCAACGCCGACGCATCCAACCGCCCCATCGCCTGGCCCTACACAAAGCTCATGGTCGCCAACCCGACGGTCAATCAGGGCGCGGGCGTCATCGTCACCAGCCTTGCCGCCGCGCGCGCCGCCGGCGTTCCCGAGGACCGCTGCATCTTCATCCACGGCGGCGCGGCGAGCGACGAGCCGCGCGACTATCTCGACCGCGCCTCCTACGCTGAGGCCCCGGCGATGGCGGCTGTGCTCGCCGCGGCGCAGCGGCTCGCGCCCGAGGGCTTCCGCGCCGTCGAGCTCTATTCCTGCTTCCCGGTCGTTCCCAAGCTCGCGCGCCGCGCGCTCGGTCTCGCCGCCGACGCGCCGCTGTCGGTCGCGGGCGGCCTCACCTTTTTCGGCGCGCCCTTGAACAACTACATGACGCATGCCGCCGTCGCGATGGTCGAGCGGCTGCGCGCCACGGGCGGGACCGGCCTCCTCTTCGGGCAGGGCGAATATGTGACGAAGCATCACGCGCTCGTCCTCGGCCCCGAACCCGCGCCCGCTCCGCTCGATACCGGCTACCGCCTGCCCGAGGCGGGCGGGTCCACCGCTCCCGTTCCGCCCTTCGCGGCCGATCACGACGGCCCGGCCACGCTGGAGACCGCGACCGTGCTCTTCGACCGCGACGGCGCGCCGCGCCACGGCGTCGTCATCGCCCGTACCCCGTCGGGCGCGCGCACCATGGCCCGCGCGGTCGGTGCGGACATCGCCCCGCTGATGGACCCCTCGATCGAGCCGGTCGGCGCGCGCGGCCGCGTCCGCCCCGGTGCCGATGGCCTGCCGGAGTGGCGGCATGGCTGAGGCCGCGCACGACGTCTGCAGCCTGACGCTCGTCCGCCGCGTGGCGGCGCTCCTCGACCGCGACCCCTTCGCCTGGGAGGAGGGCTTCGCGCTCCCCCGCGGCTGGGAGTTCATCCTGTTCACGCCCGTCACCCCGCAGTCGCAGCTGCGCCCCGACGGGCACCACTATCGCGACGTCAACGGCCCTGATGGCGTTCCCACCAAGGTCGTGCTCGGCGGGCGGCGCGTCCGCTACGAGGGCGGCATCCCCATCGGCGCGCGCGTCACCCGCACCAGCGAGATCGCGGGGGAGGCGCTGAAGGACGGCGGCCGCCTGCGCATCGTCACCCGCCGCCACAAGACCTATATCGCCGGCGGCTCCAAGCCCGTCATCGTCGAGGACGAGGACATGATCTACCGTCCCGCCACGCCCGCCGCCGCGCCCGCCAAGGCCGCCGCGCTCAAACCGCTTCCGGACGGCCCCCGCCGCCCGTTCCGCACCGACGAGACGATGCTGTTCCGCTATTCGGTGCTGACCAACAACGCCCATCGCATCCATTATGACGCGCCCTTCGCCCGTGAGGTCGAGGGCTATCCGGCCCCCGTCATCAATGGCGGCCTCACCGCGCTGATGCTCGTCGAGACCTTCCGGACGGAGGCCGGGCGCACCCCGTCGTCGGTCGTCACCCGCATGATGCGCCCGCTGTTCTGCGGCGACGCCAATCGCATCGGCTGGACGGCGGGCGGCGACGGCGAATGGCGCATCTGGGCGGAGACGCCTGCGGGCGAGCTGGCGGCGGAGGCGCGCATCGCATGAGCACAACGCCGCTTGGCGGTATCCGCATCCTCGATCTGACGACGACCATCTCCGGCCCCGTCTGCACCGAGCGGCTGGCCCAATATGGCGCGGAGGTCATCAAGATCGAAACCGCGGGCGGCGACGTCATGCGCACGCTCGGCGGTCCCTCGCGCTCCGGCCGCCACGGCGCGCAATATCTCCACTTCAACCGCGGCAAGCAGTCGGTGGCGCTCGACCTGAAGAGCGAGGCGGGCCGCGCCGATCTTGAGGCGATCCTCGACACCTGCGACGCGCTCGTCAGCAACATGCGCCCCGATGCGCTGGAGCGCCTCGGCCTTGGCGCGGCGGCGGTGCGCGCCCGTGACCCGCGCCTCGTCCACCTCGTCATCGCCGGCTACGGCCCCGGCGGCCCCTACACGGGCCTGCCCGCCTATGACAGCGTCATCCAGGGCGCGGCGGGCACCGCCGGGCTCGCGCTCCACCGCGACGGCGCGCCCGCCTTCTTTCCCATCCTCATCGCCGACCATTTCACCGGCGAGGTCGCCGCGGGCGCGCTGATGGCGGCGCTCGTCGAGCGCGGCCGCACGGGCGAGGG
>JADCGM010000296.1 GCA_020249025.1 Alphaproteobacteria bacterium | reverse complement strand
GCGCAGCCACGGCGCCCAGGCCTGCCACTGATGGCCGAGGAGGCAGGCGCGTTCGAGATCGCCAGGCGTGCGCAGATCGAGCGCCTCGCGATAGGCGGGTGCGCAGACCGGGAACAGCTCCTCGCTCCACAGCGGCTCGGCGACAGTGTTGGGCCAGTCACCGGGGCCGTAACGGACCGCGACGTCGATATCCGCGCCGAGGAAGTCGACCGGATCGTGGCGCAGCTTCACCTCGATGGTGACTGCGGGACGGTCGGCCTGAAAACTCCTCAGCCGCGCCATGAACCAGCGCGTGCTGAGCCCGGGATGCACCGAGATGGCGAGGCCGGTTCGCGGCTCGATCTGAGCGGCGGGCATGGCGCGATCGAGGATATCGAGCGCCTGCCGGACCTGGGTGACGAGGCCGATCGCCTCGCTCGTCGGGATCATGCGGCGGCCGCTGCGGACGAACAGCGTATGCCCGGTGCGGAACTCCAGCTCGCGGATACTGTGGCTGATCGCGCCGTGGGTGAGGCCCAGCTCCTCGGCGGCGCGGCTGTAGCTGCCGTGCCGGGCGGCGGCATCGAAGGCGCGCAGGGCGCGGAGCGAGAGCGGTTCCGCCATAGCAATATGTGAATTCAGCTCACACAAATGGTCAAATCATTTCGTTTGAGCTCCCTTCTTGTCCCATGAATGATACAAGTCGTGGACCAGGCCGCAGTCGTCGACCCGCCGTGCGCCGGAACCGCCGGCCATCACCTCGGCCCAATCCGGGGGGTCACCTTCGCTGTCCGCGATCTCGATGCGATGGTTGCCGCCTACGAACGCTATCTCGGCTTCTCGATCATCGACACCGGACTGGTCTCCGCAGACTTCGCCGCGGCCTGCGATGCGCCGCGCGCTGCAGGCAGCCGCTATGCCATCCTCGCGATCGAGGGTGTGGCCAGCTGGCTGCGCTTCATCGAGCGGCCGGACCAGCCGGCCGTGCCGGCGCTGACGACATGGGGCTGGAACGCCACCGAGATCCTTGTCGAGAACCCTGACGCCACCGTCGCGCGGTTGACGCGCGGGCCATTCCGCCTGATCGGCGAGCCGCGCAGCCTGACCCGTTTCCCGATGATCCGCGCCGCTCAGCTGCTCGGACTTGAGGGCGAGTGTCTCTACGTCACCGACACCGGCACCGGTCACGGTCTCGATCTGGCGCGCGCCTCGCGGCCCGTCGACCGCGTGTTCATCGCGGTGGCGGGCGGGCCCGACCTTGAAGCGATGGTCGATGTCTATGCCGGCTTCGGCAATGCCTATGACCCGCCGGTGAGCACGCCAGTGCGGGTGCTGTCGCTGGCGAACGGGCTCGATTCCGAAACACCGCATGCGCATGCGCTGGTGACGCTGGGCGAGGGGACGCATGTCGAACTCGATGCCTACCCGGCGATGTGCGGCCCGCGCCCGACACCGCCGGGCGACCTGCCGCCGGGCATGGCGATCGTCAGCTTCGGCGGCCAGGTCGACGGCGTGTCGCATCGCTCCCCGATCGGGGGCGCGGCTGTCGCGGCGGCGATGCGGCGGGGCGCGGCGGGCGAGCTGATCGAGATCATGGGAGACGCGCGATGATGACGCTCGAGGATCGTGCGTCGCTCGACTTCGTGCTCGCCTTCCGCCGGCGCTGGTCGTCGGACCTGTTCCCGGCCTGGTCGCGCCAGGCGGCGGGTGGCGATCCGAGGTCGACCGCGGTCTATCCGTGGTTCGCCTGGGCCGAGCGCGGCTCGCAGAAGATGCTGTGGCGGGCGGCGAGCGACACCGTCGCGCGTGGCGGCCCAGCGGTGACCGGGGACGCGCTACCCAACCTCCGCCTGTCGCCCGATCTGGAGCTGCCGGCCTGGTATACCGACTGGGACATCCACCTGCAGCCGGGCGGGCTCGCCGCCGCCGCCGCCGCCGAGGTCTATGAGCTCGGCGCGAAGCTCGTGATGATGGGCGAGAACGACGACTACAAGTTCCACCGCCTGTTCACCGAGACGGCGGTGCCGCGGCGCGCCTACCGGCGGATCGTCGATCTCGGCTGCGGCTTCGGCAAATCGGCGTGGCCGCTGGCGCAGGCGTTCCCGGACGCCGAGGTGATCGGGGTCGATCTGTCGGCTCCGTGTCTGCGGATGGCGGCGGCGCGCGCGACCGCGCTGGGCTTGCGCAACATCCGCTTCGTCCAGGCCTCGGGCGATACGACAGGGCTGGAGGCGGGCTCGGCCGACCTCGTCACCTCGACGATGTTCATCCACGAGGTCCCGGTCGATGTGCTCGCCGGGGTGTTCCGCGAGGCGGCGCGGCTGCTCGCGCCGGGCGGGGTGCTGCGCTTCCTCGATTTCCAGCGGACGGGCGATGCGCTGCGCGATCTCGCGCTCGTCGAGCATGGCGAGCGCAACAACGAGCCGTTCCTGCCGCCGATGCTCGACTGCGATCTGGAGGCGATGGCGCTGGACGCGGGCTTCGCGAGCGCGCGGCGCGTGGCGTTCGACGAGCGCGGCACGGGCCGGCTCGACCGGCTCGAATGGCCGCAACGCCCCGAATGGCATTTCCCCTGGGCGGTGATCGAGGCGGAGATGCCGGCATGAGCGACATGACGCTCCTCGGCTCGACGGTCGCCGACCGCCTCGCCGGGCTCCTCTTCGAGCTGGCGGCGCAGCTGCATGTCGAGCGGACGCGGCGGCTGGCGCTGGAGACCGCGCTGGCGCGCTCCGGCGTGCTGCAGGTGGGCAGCGGCGAGGCGCTGGCCGACGATCCCGAACTTCTGGCGGCGGCGCGGGCCGAGCTCGACCGCTCGATGGAGCGGCTGATGCGCATTCTCGCCGAGCAGGGCGACGCGAAGGCGCCGCTGCGGGCCGAGGCGCTGACCGGATTTGGAGGACATTGAGGCCGATGGCGCGACCCTGGATCGAATTCGTTCAGACGCAGAACCTCGACTGGCAGCCGCACGACGTGTGGGGGCTGGCGCCGGGGGCTGAGGCCAAGGTGCTGTCGATCGATCCCGACGACGGGGCGTGCAGCCTGCTGGTGCGCTACCCCGCCGGCTGGGCGGAGGCGCAGCCGCGCAAGCTCGGGGTCGACGAGGAGTTCCTCGTCCTCGACGGCGGCTTCGAGGTCGACGGGCGCGACTATGGCTATCTCCACTATGCGCACTGGCCGGCCGGCTTCGCGACCGGTGCGCGGCGCAGCCCGAAGGGCGCGGTTGTGCTGCTGTTCCTGTCGGGCACGCCGGTGGCGGCCGATGCCGCGGCGACCCCCGATCCGCAGCGCACCGTCGTTCACGTCAATGCGTTCGACGTGACCTACACCGGCAATTTCCACCCGGAGTTCCCGCCGGGCGCGGGGCGCAAGATGCTGTTCAAGGATCCGACCAACGACAACCAGTCGTGGATCCTCGGCACCCTGCCTATGCGCTGGGCGGAGCGGGCGG
>JADCGM010000295.1 GCA_020249025.1 Alphaproteobacteria bacterium | reverse complement strand
TGGACGAGATCGTCGCCCCCGCCCGCCGAGAGAAGGTTGCCTGCGGCATCGACCGTCAGCGTGTCGCCGAGCGCCGAACCCGCGAGGTTTTCGAAGCCGCCGAGAATGTCACCCGCCGCATCGCCGCCCGCCTGGACGCCGGTCAGGGCGAGGCTGACGGCGACGCCCGCCGACGATCCGGCATAGCTTGCGGTGTCGACGCCCGACCCGCCGCTGAGGCTGTCCGCGCCAGCGCCGCCGGCGATCAGATCGTCGCCGCCGTCGCCCGCAAGGCTGTTGGTGCCGGCGTCGCCCGTCAGCGTGTCCGCGAAGGCGGAGCCGGAGACGATTTCGACCGATGTCAGGATGTCGCCGGCGGCATCGCCGCCGGCCGACTGCCCGGTGCCGAGATTGATGCTGACCGCGGCCTGCGAGTCGGCGTAGCTCGCGAGATCGGTCCCGGCGCCGCCGTCGAGCGTGTCCGCGCCGAGCCCGCCCGCCAGCACGTCGTCGCCGCCGCCACCCGTCAGACGGTTGACGCCCGCATCGCCGGTCAGCGTGTCGGCCAGCGCCGAGCCGGCGAGATTCTCGATGCCGACGAAGCTGTCGCCGGCCGCGTCGCCGCCGGTCGCGGTCGCGGCGGCGAGGTTGATCGCCACGGCCCCGGTCGATCCGGCGTAGCTGGCGGTGTCGCTGCCAGCACCGCCATCGAGCGTGTCCGCGCCCGCGCCGCCTTCGACAAGGTCGGCGCCGCCGCCGCCGGCGAGCACGTTCGCCTCGGAGTCGCCGGTCAGCGTATCGGCGAGGCCCGAGCCGGTCAGGTTCTCGATCCCCGACAGGATGTCGCCGGCCGCGTCGCCACCCGATTGCCCGGTCGCCAGAGCCAGATTGACGGTCACGGCCGACAGCGACGTGACATAGGTTGCGGTATCGGTTCCGCTCCCGCCGTCGAGCGTGTCCGCGCCCCCGCCACCTTCGAGGAGATCGTCGCCGCCCGCACTGGAAATCGCGTTCGCGAAGCTGTTTCCGGTCAGCGTGTCGGCGAGGGCGGAGCCGGTGAGGTTCTCGACGCTGATGAGAACATCGCCTGCCGCCGCGCCGCCGGTCTGGCCCGAGGCGAGGTTGACGGACACGGCGGCGAGGGCGCTGCTGTAGACGGCCGTATCGCTGCCCGCGCCGCCATCGAGCGTGTCCGCGCCGGCGCCGCCGTCGAGCTCGTCGTCACCGCTGCCGGCCGCGAGAAGGTTCGCGGCGGCATCGCCGGTGAGCGTGTCGGCGAAGCTGGAACCGGTGAGGTTCTCGATCCCTGACAGGATATCGCCCGCCGCATCGCCGCCCGCCGCGGCGCCCGCGCCGAGCGCGACCGTCACCGCCGAGCCGGATCCCGCGTAGCTTGCAGTGTCGATCCCGGCGCCGCCTGACAGGGTGTCGCCGCCACCGGCGCCTTCGAGCAGATCGTCGCCATCGCCGCCCGTCAGCGCGTTGGCGGCGGCGCTGCCGGTCAGCGTGTCGGCGAAGCCGCTGCCGCTGACATTCTCGATTGCACTCAGCACGTCGCCGGCTGCATCTCCGCCGGACGCCTGTCCGGTCCCGAGGTCGACGACGACCGCGGCCTGCGAGCCGGCATAGACCGCGGTGTCCGCGCCGACGCTGCCGTCCAGCGTGTCGGCCCCGGCGCCGCCGCTAAGCAGATCGTCGCCCGCACCACCGGTAAGGACGTTGCCACCGCTGCCGCCGGTCAGCGTATCGGCGAGCGCGGACCCGCCGAGGTTCTCGATCGCGTTGAGAACGTCGCCGGTCGCATCCCCGCCGCTCGCCTGACCGGTGGCCAGATTGACCGCGACCGCCCCGGAAGAACCGGCGTAGCTGGCCGTGTCGGCGCCGGCGCCGCCGTCCAGCGTGTCCGCGCCCCCGCCGCCTTCGAGCAGATCCGCTCCGCCGTTGCCGGCCAGGCTGTTCGCGCCCGCGTCGCCGGTGAGCGTGTCGGCCTGCGCGGAGCCGGCGAGATTCTCGATGTTCGAAAGGACATCGCCCGCCGCATCGCCGCCGATGGCGAGACCCGTCGCCAGGTTGACGGTGACGCCCCCGCTCGAGCCGAGATAGCTGGCGGTGTCGGTGTCGGCCTCGCCGTCGAGGCTGTCGGCCCCCCCGCCACCGCTCAGCACGTCGTCGCCCGCGCCGCCGGTCAGCAGGTTTGCGGCGCTATCGCCGGTCAGCGTGTCGGCGCGGGCGGAGCCGGCGACGTTCTCGATCTCCGACAGGGTATCGCCCGCCGCATCGCCGCCGGTGGCAACGCCTGTGGCGAGGTTGACCGAGACGCCCACCGTCGATCCCGCATAGCTCGCGGTGTCGATGTCGGCGCCGCCAGCGAGGGTGTCGGCGCCCGCACCGCCGGCGAGCAGATCGTCGCCCCCCGCGCCATCGAGGCTGTTGCCGCCCGCATCGCCCGTCAGCGTGTCGGCGGACCCGGAGCCGGCGACATTTTCGATCCCGGTCAGCACATCGCCTGCGGCGTCGCCGCCGGTCGCGGCGCCGGTTGCGAGGTTGACCGAGACGCCGATGAGCGATGTGCCGTAAGCGACGGTATCTGCACCCGCGCCGCCGTCGAGCGTGTCGGCGCCAGCGCCCCCTTCGAGGGCGTCGTCGCCGTCGCCGCCTGTGAGCCGGTTGGCGACGCCGGTGCCGGCCAGCGTATCGCCGAAGCCCGAGCCGACAAGGTTCTCGATCCCGGCGAGGACGTCTCCGGCTGCGTCGCCCCCCGACTGCGTGCCGGCGACCGCGAGATTGACCGTAACGGCCGCCAGCGACCCGGCATAGCTGGCGGTGTCCGTCCCGGCCCCGCCCGTGAGCGTGTCCCCGCCAGCGCCGCCGCTGAGCAGATCGTCGCCCGCGCCGCCGCCGAGCGCGTTCGCGCCAGCGGTGCCGCTGAGCGTATCGGCGAGCGCGGACCCGCTGACGTTCTCGATTCCCGTCAGCAGGTCGCCCGCCGCATCGCCTGCGCCGGCCTGGGCGGTGGCGAGCGCGAGATCGACCGTGACGCCTGCCGCCGACACGGCGTAGCTGGCGGTGTCGCTGCCGGCGCCGCCGTCGAGCGTGTCCGCCCCGCTGCCGCCAGTGAGCGAATCGTCGCCCGCGCCGCCCGCCAGCTGGTCGCCGTCGCCGCCGCCGTCGAGACTGTCGTTGCCGCCGCCGCCCGTCAGGACGTTGACGCCGGCATCGCCCGTCAGCGCGTCGGCGAGGCCGGAGCCGGTGAGGTTCTCGATACCGGCGAAGCTGTCGCCCGCCGCATCGCCGCCGGTCGCCTGACCCGTCGTCAGATCGACGGTGACGCCCGCCAGCGATCCCGCGTAGCTCGCGGTGTCGAGACCCGAGCCGCCGTCGATCGTATCCGCGCCGTCGCCGCCTTCGAGCAGATCGCCGCCGCCGCCGCCCGCGAGAAGATTGGTCGCGGCATCGCCGCCGAGCGTGTCGGCGAAGGCCGAACCGGTCAGGTTCTCGACGTCCGTCAGAACATCGCCCGCCGCGTCGCCGCCGCCCTGCGCCCCGGTCTGCGCGAGGTTCACCGCCACGCCGGCGAGCGACCCGGCATAGCTGGCGGTGTCGCTGCCGGCGCCGCCCGCCAGTGTGTCCGCGCCCGCGGCCCCGGTCAGCAGGTCGTCGCCCGACCCGCCCAACAGCGCATTGGCCGCGGCGCTGCCGGTGAGCGTGTCGGCGAAGGTGGAGCCGGTCACATTCTCGACGCTGGTGAAGGCGTCGCCCGCCGCATCGCCGCCGGTTCCTGTCCCGGCCGCCAGATCCACGATGACGGCCGCCTGCGACCCGGCGTAGCTCGCCGCATCGTTGCCCGCGCCGCCGTCGAGCGTGTCCGCCCCTGCGCCGCCTTCAAGGACGTCGTCGCCAGCGCCACCGGCAAGGCTGTTGCCGTCCGCCCCGCCGGTCAGGCTGTCCGCAAGCCCCGAGCCCGACAGGTTCTCGATCCCCGTCAGGACATCGCCTTCGGCGTCACCGCCCGTTGCGATGCCGGTCGCCAGATTGACCGCGACGCCCGTCAGCGAGCCCGCGTAGCTGGCGGTGTCGGAGTCGAGCCCGCCATCGAGCGTGTCCGCTCCGCCGCCGCCGCTGAGGAGGTCGGCGCCGCCTCCGCCCGCCAGCGCATTGGCCGCGGCGTCTCCGGTCAGCGTGTCGGCCTGCGCGGAGCCGGTGAGATTCTCGATCGCGTTGAGGAGGTCGCCCGCCGCGTCGCCGCCCGTCGCCGCGCCCGTGGCGAGATTGACGCTCACCGCCGCAGCGGATCCCGCGTAATTCGCGGTGTCGCTCCCGCTCCCGCCATCGAGCGTATCGGCGCCGCCGCCGCCGGTCAGAACGTCGTCGCCCGCCCCCGCGGCAAGGCTGTTCGCCGCCGCATTGCCCGTCAGCGTGTCGGCCAGCGCCGAGCCGACGACATTCTCGATGTCCTACAGCAGGTCGCCCGCCGCATCGCCGCCGGCCTGCGCCGTCGACAGTCCGAGGTCGACCGCGACGCCGGCCTGCGACCGCGCGTAGCTGGCCGTATCGCTGCCGGCGCCGCCTGCGATCGTGTCGGCGCCGCCGCCGCCCTCGAGAAGGTTCGCCGCATCGTCGCCGGTGATGGCGTCGGCGGACCGCGAGCCGACGACATTCTCAATGGCCGTGACCCGGTCGCCGGCGGCGTCGCCGGCCGTGCCTTCGCCGGTGCCGAGATCGATGACGATGCCGGTCGCCGATCCGGCATAGCTCAGGGTGTCGATCCCCGCGGCGCCGTCGAGCGTATCGGCCCCGGCGCCGCCCTCGATCACATCGTCGCCGCCGCCGCCGGTC
>JADCGM010000294.1 GCA_020249025.1 Alphaproteobacteria bacterium | reverse complement strand
CTCGGTCAGCTCAACCCGCTGAAGCGCGCCGCCGGGCCCGAAGAGATCGCCAGCGTCGCGCTGTTCCTCGCGTCGGACGCCGCCAGCTACGTCAACGGCCAGGCCATCGCCATCGACGGCGGCCTGTCGAGTTCGCATCCTGTGGTGCCGGGGAAGCTCAGTTGAGCGACGCCGACGCGCATCTCCGTGCCCCGCTCGCGCCCCTCGCGGGTGCGCAGCCCGACGCGCCAGATTGGTTCAAAGATGCTGTCGCGCGAGAGCCGGATCGGTTCAGCGTGAGCGTCGACGGCGCGGCCATCGAGACGCTGGCGTGGGGCGAGCGCGGCAAGCCCGGGCTGCTGTTCCTCCACGGCAACGGCGCGCATGCCGACTGGTGGCGCTTCATTGCCCCCTTCTTCGCCGACGATTTCCGCGTCGCCGCGATCAGCTGGTCGGGGATGGGCGGCTCGGACCACCGCGCCCATTACCGGCTCCAGACCTTCGTCGACGAAGCCTTCGCCGGGGCCGAGGCCGCCGGCCTGTTCGACTCGGCCGAGAAGCCGCTCGTCGCTGCGCACAGCTTCGGCGGCTTTCCGCTCGCGGCGATGGCGCAAACACAGGGCGCGCGGCTGCGCGGCGCGATCGTCGTCGATTCCCCCGCTTCGCTTCCGATCGGCGCGCTCAGCAACCGCGCCCGCCCGCCGGTCGGGGAGCGCCGGGCCCACCGCATCTATCCGACGCTCGCCGAGGCGCTGGCCCGCTTCCGCTTCGCGCCCGAGCAGCCGTGCGAACATCTGTTCATCGCCGACTTCATCGCCCGCGAGGCCCTGAAGGCGGTCGACGGCGGCTGGACGTGGAAGTTCGATCCGCACCTGTGGTCGGAGTTCGAGCTCGGCACGCCGCCCGATCTCGCCAAGGCGCAGTGCCCGGTGGCCGTCATCTGGGGCGACCGCTCCAAGCTGATGCCCGCCGACACTCGCGCGCTGCTCGCCGAGCTCAACATCCCCCACGTCCCCGCCATCATCATCGCCGATGCCGCGCATCATGTGATGATCGACCAGCCCATCGCCTTCGTCGCGACGCTGCGGACACTGTTCGAAACCTGGGCGCGCTAGGGCCGCGTCGCGAGGGAAAGGACGACCGATGACCGACGATTTCCTCTCGATTCCCGACCGCATCCACGCCCACGCCACCGCCGCGCCCGATGCGCCGGCGCTGACGCAGGACGGGGTGACGCTGTCCTACGCCGCGCTCGACCGCGCCATGGATGCGGTCGCCGCCGCGCTCCAGCGGGAGGGGATTGCGCCGACCGAGAGCATCTCGATCTGCGCCGCGACGTCGCTCAACTACGCCACGCTCTTCCTCGGCGCGCTTCGCGCCGGCGTCGCGGTCGCGCCGCTGGCCCCCTCCTCCACGCCCGAGGCGCTCGCCGGCATGGTCCGCGATTCAGGCGCGAAGCTGTTCTTCCTCGATGCCGGGGTCGAGGCGGAGATGGCCCCCGTCCTGCCCGGCCTTTCCACCCGCCGTGTGCGCCTTGAAACACTGGCCGACTGGGCCGGGGCCGGCACGCCCGCGCGCGTCGAGATCGAGCCGCGCTGGCCGTTCAACATCATCTATTCGTCGGGCACCACCGGCGCGCCCAAGGGCATCGTCCAGAGCCACGCGATGCGGCAGCACCATGTCGAGCGCGCCAATGCGCTCGGCTATGGCCCCGGTGCGGTAACGCTGCTGTCGACGCCGCTCTATTCCAACACCACGCTCGTCAGCTTCCTGCCGAGCCTCGCCCATGGCGGCGCGGTCGTGCTGATGGCGAAGTTCGATGCCGGTGCCTGGCTGCGCCTCGCGCAGACCGTGCGCGCCACCCACACGATGCTGGTGCCGGTGCAGTATACGCGGCTCCTCGCCCACCCGGATTTCGACGCGACCGACCTGTCGTCGCTGCAGCTGAAATTCTGCACCTCCGCGCCCTTCTCGGCCGCGGCCAAGCGCGAGGTGCTCGACCGGATGCCGGGCGGCCTCGTCGAATATTTCGGCATGACCGAAGGCGGCGGCACCTGCGTCCTCGTCGCGCACGAGTGGCCCGACAAGCTCCACACCGTCGGTCGCCCCGCGCCGGGCCACGACATCCGCCTTATCGGCGAGGACGGCGTCGAGGTGCCGGTCGGCGAGATCGGCGAGATCGTCGGCCATTCGGGCGCGACGATGAGCGGCTATCACAACCGCCCCGACGCGACCTCGGCGGCGATCTGGGTCAGCCCCGACGGCCGCCGCTTCGTCCGGACAGGCGATGTCGGCCGTTTCGACGCGGACGGCTTCCTGACGCTTATGGACCGCAAGAAGGACATGATCATCTCGGGCGGCTTCAACATCTACCCGAGCGACATCGAGGCGGTGCTGCGCGAGCTGCCGGAGGTCGCGGACGCCGCCGTCGTCGGCGTGCCGAGCGACAAGTGGGGCGAAACGCCTGTCGCCTTCGTCGTCAGCCGCGGCGCCGATGCCGAGGCGATCCGCGCCGCCGCCAACGCCCGCCTCGGCAAGACCCAGCGTCTCGCCGCCGTCGTCCTCATGGACGAGCTGCCGCGCAGCCACATCGGCAAGGTGCTGAAGCGCGAGCTGCGCGACGGCTGGACCGGCCGCGTCGACTAGCGACCAGCCAGGACTATTCCAGCCGCCACTCCCGGCCGGTGAAGCGGAAGCGCGCGGGGCCGATCAGTGCGGCATGGCAGACGGTGACCGAATGCAGCGCCGCATCGAGCGTGCGTTCCCAATGTTCCAGAAAGGCGCGCAGCCGTTCGAAGCGCGGCGGCTCGTCGAGCGTCTGCCAGGTGAAGCTTTGAAGCAGGGTGGGATAATCGGGCAGGTGATAGAGGATTTCGGCGGTGGTCAGGCGGCCGCCCTCGAGCATGCCTGCCAATCCGCTCTGGAACCCGCGTGATCGCATCGCGTCGCCTCCAGTCAGCTGGCCGCCGGGGCGCAACGCCGCGCCACGGCGGGTGCCGAAAGCTAACGTCAGTTCCGGGGCCGCATCAAGCCCGTCCGCTCAGCCTTCACGGTAGAGCAGGGTCACGCTGATCCGGCGATTGCGCGGGTCGTAGGGATCGGCGGCGATCGTCGGCTCGCGGTCGGCGACGCCCTCGATCCGCGCGATCCGCCCTGGCGACACGCCCGCCGCTTCCAGCTTCTGGCGCGTCGCCTCGGCCCGCGCCCCCGACAGCGTCCAGTTGGAGCCTGGCCCTGCAAAGGCGAGTGCATCGGTGTGGCCGCGGATCGAGATGCGGTTGGGCAGCCCCTCGATCCCGCGCGCCACCGCCGCGACCAGCCGCGCCGCCTGCGGCTCCATCCGCGCGGTCCCGACTCCGAACATCGAGAAGCCGGCGCGATCGAGCAGCTCGATCCGCAACCCTTCCTTGGTTTTCACGAAGCGAACCTGATCGATGAGGCCCTTCAACTGATCGTCGGCGGCGATGCGCCGCCCGAGCGCGCGCTCGATCTCGCGGAAATTGCGGTCGTCGAGCCGCAGCGCCAGCTGCCGCGCCGAGGCCGCCGGGCCCAGCCCGTCGCGGGTCGACTTGCCCTCCGCCCCCGGCCCCTCCTTGCGCCCGAACGAGCCGGTGGTGGCGACGGGATCGGCGGCGGTCTTCTTTGATTGCGCAGGGCTCGGCTGGACGCCGTCGGGCGACTGGATCGAGCGGCCGCTGAGCACGCCGTTCGAACCGCCGCTCGCCTGCTGCTGGATGATCGTCGGGGTGAAATAGTCGGCGATGCCCTTGCGCTGGTCCTCGTTGGTCGCGCCGATGATCCAGAGCAGCAGGAAGAAGGCCATCATCGCGGTCACGAAGTCGGCATAGGCGACCTTCCACGCCCCGCCATGGTGGCCGCCGTGGGCGGCGACGACGGTCACCTTCTTGATGATCACCGGCGCCGCGGCCTCGCGCGCGGGGGCGATCTCGTCGAACATCGGCTCGCTCATCGCGCGCGCAGCCCGTCGAAGACATCGGCGAAGCTCGGCTGGTTGCCGTGGCTGATCGAGGTGCGCGCCGCCTCGATGACGAGCGGCTGCGGGTTGTTGTGGAGCGAGGCGACGATCACCGCCTTGGCGGTCTCGTAGATCTCGCCGTCGAGCTCGATCAGCCGCTTCAGCCGCGTCGCCAGCGGCCCGACGATGCCGTAGGCAAGCAGCACGCCGAGAAAAGTGCCGACCAGCGCCGCGCCGATCATCGCGCCGAGCACCGCCGGCGGCTGGTCGATGGAGCCCATCGTCTTCACCACCCCGAGCACCGCCGCGACGATGCCGAGCGCCGGCAGCGCATCCGACAGCCCCTGCAGGGTCTCGACAGGCTTCAGCGCCTCATGGTGATGGGTGCGGATGGCGTTGTTGGCGACCTCTTCGACCGCATGGACGTTGAGGCTGCCCGAGGACACGACGACCAGCCGCAGCGTATCGGTGACGACCGCGACGAAGAAGGGATCGGCCAGCAGCTTCGGCTGCTCGCCGAACAGCGCACTCGACCGCGGGTCCTCGACATGCGCCTCGAGCGCCGCCGCCCCCTCGCTCTTCAGCAGCCGCATCAGCTTCACGGTCAGGAAGATCGCGGCGAGAAAGTCGGCGCGGGCGTAGCGTGGGCCCTTGAATATCCGCGCCACCCCGGCGCCGACCATCTTCAGATCGGGAAGCGAATTGCCGATGAGCAGCGCGCCGGCCGCGGCGCCGCCGATGATCATCATCTCGTGCGGCATCGCCGCCAGCACCGGCCCCAGGCTGCCGCCGGTCAGCGCGAAGCCGCCGAACACCATGACCAGCAGCACGACGAACCCCACCGCCGCCAGCATCGTCGCCCTCCGGAGTGAACTCCGGCGGTAACGGCGCGGCGCGGCGGGGCTTTAGCCGCCGGTCAGTTCTGCAGCGTGACGAACACAAGGAACGCGAGGATCGCGACGCCGAACACCGCAGCGACGGTCATCAGCTTGCGGTCGGCGGCGAGCGACGGCTGGGCTTTGCGCTTCTTCGACATGGCCGCAGGCTAGCGCGCCCGCGGCCCTGTCGGAAAGGGGGCTCAGGAGCCCTTCTTGAACAGCACCTGGCCGCGGCGCGCGACATAAAGCTTCTCGAAGCTCGCCGGGTCGAAATAGGCCTCGACGCGGTCGCCCTCGGGGGTGGTGCCGTAGACCTCGTAGCAGCCGCCGTCGACCTTGGCCTTGCGGACCTGCCAGCCCTGCTTGACGAGGTGCTGGGTCAGCGCCTCGGTGGTCTTCCACGACGCCTTCGGCGTGTTGCAGGTGTACTTGCCGGTGGCGAGCGCGGGCGACGCGACGGCGAGCGCGGTGGCGGCGGCGAGAGCGATCTTGAGCATGGGGCAGACTCCTCTTCAGGCGGCCGCGGGGGCGCGGCGGCGGGTGAACCGGACGAGCTGGAGCAGGGCGAGCGGCACGAAATGCACGAGCGCCGCCTCCAGCCCGTCATGAACGGTGATCCAGTGAACGAGCGTCAGCAGCGCCGCCGGATAGGCAAGCCGCTGCAGGGTTTTCCAGCTGGCGCGCAGCAGCCGCACCGAGGCGTCG
>JADCGM010000293.1 GCA_020249025.1 Alphaproteobacteria bacterium | reverse complement strand
TGTGCTCTTCCGATCTGATCGAGATGGACTTCCTCGTTTTCGCTCATCCCGCCCTCACCTTGTGATCCAAGCCCAGCATAACAGCCCCCTCTGCGCGCCGTTCCCTCACCAGTACTGATACGCCCAGAGCGACCAGCCGAGGCTGGCGAACAGCAGCAGCCAGATCAGGGCGATGACGACGGCCGCAGTGCGGCTCACCGGCCGCGTGCCCGCCGCTTCCGCCTCGGCGCGATGCTGCGCCATCACCTCCTTCGGAATGAGCTTCAGCATCAGCCAGATGCCCGCCGGGATCAGGATGACGTCATCGACGAGCCCGAGGATCGGGATGAAATCGGGGATGAGGTCGATCGGCGACAGCGCATAGCCGGCGATGACGATGCCAAGCAACTTGGCGAGCAGCGGGGTGCGCGGATCCTTGACCGCCAGCCACACGGCGTGCGCATCGATCCGCAGCGCATGCGCGCGGTCGGCGAGCGTCATGCCGTCTGAACGCCGGCGCTGCGGAGATGCGCGTCGAGCCGCCCGCCGGCCCACAGGAAGAACATCCGGTAGTCGGCGGTGAGCGACCACAGCGGATAAGTGAAGGTCAGCGGCACATTGTGCTCGACCTTGAAGTGGCCGAGCCAGGCGAAGCCGTAGGACACGACGAGGCCCGCCATCAGCCACCACAGATCGCCAGTGAGCAGGATCATGCCGAGCGCGGTGAGCCCGGCGATCGAGGCGGCATAGTGCAGCGCGCGGCAGGTGGGATGGCTGTGGGCCCGAAGGTAGATGGGCCAGAACTCGGCGAAGCTCGCGATCTTGTCCATGGCCCGGATTGTAGCGGGCGGGCGGGCGCTGTCCATGGCGTTGCGAGGGATGAGAGGCCGGATACGGAGCGGCCGGCCCGGATCCGCCGCGCCCTATCCGGACGCCCCTACCGCCCCGCCGGCACCGGCGACATCGGAACCCAGTCGGCCTTGTCGTCGCCCTTGTCGCGGACGCGGTAGATGAGGCCGCGACTGTTGACGAAGAAGCGCTCCATCTCGGCCCGGTTGAAGGGGCGCGAGCCGACGCGGCCGAAGATCGCGATCTGGCCGCCGCTCTCATCGACGCCGCGATCGCGGTCGAGGCCCTTCGACAGCGCCAGCGCCGGGGTCGGCGTCTTGCGCCACGCGATGAGCTCGGGCACCGGCGCGGGCGAGAAGCCGTAGAAATTCGGCTGGCTGTCCGGGCTGGTCAGCTGCAGCACCTTCATGCCGTTCCGCCCGTCGGCGACATAGGCGAAGGCCGACGCGTTGGTTGAGGCGACGATGACGTCCTCGGCATCGTTCAGACGCCCGTCGAAAGTGACCTTGCGATAGACCGACGGCCTCTCCGGGTTCTTCACGTCGACGATGACGAGCCCCTCGGCCTTCGCCGCGACATAGGCGTAGGTGCGGGCGATATAGACCTTCTTCGCATCCGCCAGCGGAATGACGGCGCCGGGTACGATCTCCGGCCGGTCCATCCGCGTGATGTCGAGCACCTTGAGGCCCTCGGCGTCGGTGACGAACAGGTAGCGGAACTGCACCGCGCTCGCCCGCGCATCGCGCATCGGCACCACCGAGGCGAGACGCGGCTTCAGCGGATCGGCAAGGTCGACCGTGACCATGCCGACGTCGGCGGCGATGTAGGCCCAGCGACCGGCGAGCGTGATGTGCCGCGCGCCCTTCAGCACATTGCCCTCGTTCCAGGTCGCCGCGCGGGTCAGGAAGTTGTTGCGCGGCTCGCCATCGGCCAGCGTGTCGACGTTGACGAGGATGAGGCCCTCGACCGAGTCCGTGATCACCGCATAGCTGTAGATCGGCAGGAACGGCTGCTCGTCGTTCATGTCGCGCATCGCCTGCGTGTTGCGCAGCGGCGCGATCGGCTGGTTGGTCGGCAGCGCCATGCAGGTCGCGTTCTTCGACGCGACATGGGTGTCATGGCCGAGCTTGGAATAGGGCCCGGTCAGGATCTTCTCCGAGATGCCCTTGTTGGCGGCCGATGCGATGTCATAGGCGCGGAAACCGCCCTTCCCTTCGGCGACGAAGAGATACTCGCCGCGGTGCTGAAGGCAGTTCACGCGGCCGCCGGTCTGCTGGCCGACGTTGAAGATATGCTCGACCGGATTGCGCTCGCCCGACAGCTTCTTGTCGAAGAGCTTGCCCCGGCGCCAGTCGATCAGCTCGCGCTTGTTGCGCTCGACATGCGCCCGATAGAAGTCGGGATAGGCGTATTTGTGCAGATAGCTGCCGAACACCGCCTGCGGCTCGCCATATTCGGTGACGCGCACGCCCTCGAGACCGCCCTCGAGACCCGCCCAAGCGTAGAGCCCGACGAAATTCACATAGTTGGTCCCGTGCAGCAGCAGCTGCGCCATGATGGCGTTGTTGTCGTTCGCCTCGCTCAGATGGCAGTCCGAGCAGGTTTTGGTCTCGGTCTTGCGCACGGTATGCGGAAAGTGCGGCGCGAACGCCTGGCTCGAGAAGCCGACCGCCGAGATCGGCGGCTGCTGATAGTAGATGCGCTCGCGGTTGATGTTGGTCGACGACAGCACCAGCGCCGAGGTCGACCGGATCGGCGCGATCTGGTTGCCCTTGGTGTCCTGATGGATGCCAAGCTGGAACATCTCGTCGCGGGCGACCTGCGGGTTGTAGGTCGCCCAGTTGCGCGTCTCGCGGCCCTCGTACTTGTGCTCCTTGGTCTTCCAGTTCGCCTCGATCGGCAGGTGGCAGCCGCCGCACGAGGTCGTCCACGACAGGTGGCAGGTGAAGCAGGCCATCTTGTCGTCGCCGTGGGCGCGGTCGGCCTTGGCGACGCCGGGCCCGAACAGGTAGCGCCCGGTCTCGGCGCCGCTCTTCGACATGAGCTTGGCGCGCGCGGCGAGCGCGTTGTAGCGCGGGTTCGCCTTGTCGACGGTGTCCTTCACCAGCGACATCGTCCATTCGAGCTTCGGATCGACGATCGAGCGCTGGATGAGCACGCGCTGGCCGTTGCGCTCGACCCATTCGAAGCGGCGCTTGCCGTCCGGATTGCGGATGAGCGACAGGTCGGTGCCCTTCGGCGGCGCGGCCGGGCCCGAGGTGCGCAGCGTCGGATAGGCGTCGGCGGTGCCGTGGCAGTCCTTGCAGCCGATCTCGATGGCGTTGGCGACCTCGCCGTAGATGTAGCCGTTGCCGTGGCTGTCCTGCGCGAAGTGGCAGTCGGCGCACTGCAGGCCCTTCTCGGCGTGGATGTCCATCATGTGGACCGCCTTGCCGGGGTTGATGCCGGCGGGTGCGAACTTCGCTGCCTTGCCGTTCTCGGCGTTCGACAGGCAGAGCTTGCGCTCCTCCTCGGTCTTGAACAGCGCGCAGGGCTTGCGCCACTTGTCGGGGTCGTCCGGCGAGACGATGTTGCCATCCTCGTCGAGGAGATTGCCCTCGCGGTCGCGCTTGAAGACCGCGCGGAAGTTCCAGCCGTGGCCGTGATAGTCGGCGAACTGGGTGTCCTTGTTGCCGTCGTTGAGGTCGTAGACGTTGCGCAGGAAGTCGATGTCGGCCCACTTGCCGTGCGGCGCGGCGCCTTCCGGATTGCGCTCCAGAACCTCGTGGACCTCGGCGGCGGTCGGATACTTTTGCTGCTCCGGCCACATCCGCGGCGCGTCGGACTCATAGTCCCACATCGTGTAGCCGAGGTAGCTGTTCAAGAAGATGTTCGGCTGGTGCATGTGGCAGTTCATGCACTGCGCGGTCGGGATCGACCGGGTGAACATATGCTTGATCGGATGACCCTTTTCCTTCGGGTCGATGGTCGGATCGGCCTGCGCGCTCTGGCCGTCGCGACCATAGTCGGCCCAGGTCAGGCTGTGCCGGCGCTCGCGATCGTTGGCGTAGACGACATGGCAGGACGCGCAGCCCGACGAGCGATAGTCGCCCGGCTGGTCGTTGGTGCCCATGAACCAGGTGAACGGGTCGTTGAGGCGCGTCTTGTGGACGTTGAGCACGGGAATTGCGACGCGCAGGCCGGTGCCGGGGCCGCGGTTCGACTGCTTGAGGTCGGGCCGGCCCGGCTCCTCGAGGCGCTGGATCTGACCGGTCGAGTTGGGGAGGCCGATCTCGGGGAACTGCGAGTTGATGGTGCGGCCGCCGCGCTCGAACACGCGGAAGACGTCGCCCGGCGGCACGACATGCCAGGTCGGCAGCGGGTAGAATTGCGGCAGGATGCCCCGCGCCAGCTGCTCGGGCGTCAGCTTGCCCGGAGGCGCGCCCGGCGACTGGATGCTCGCCGGCTCACCTTCGCGGGTATAGGCCTCGCCGAGGATGTAGTGTTTGAACGGCAGGATGCCGTTGTTGTAGCTCGCCCCGCCCCACAACATCGCGCCGGTCGCCATCAGCGAGCGCTCGGCAGCCTCGATCACCGGAAGGTGGCAGGCGCCGCAGCTGTCGCGCGCGACGCGGTAGTCGGACGGATTGACGAAGCGAATGAACTCCGGGCTCTCCCGGTTGAGCAGCGTGTAGGTGCGCTTGGGGTTGGCGCTCGACGGCCAGTGCCACGACTTCGGATACTTCGGCAGCACGTGGGCGGCATCGCGGAAGGCGATGTAGCGCTTGTCGGTCTTGGCCAGCCCGGCGGTCGCGAACACGTTGGGATTGCCGCCATGGCAGTCGGTGCAGCCAAGCGTCACGGCTTCCGACTTGTGCATGGTCCAGGCGTCGGAGGCGGAGTGGCAGCTGATGCAGCCCGCGGTCTTCGCCTGCGCGGCGTCGGCGGTCTGGGTGCGCGGCGCGGCGGCGGCCTTGACGAGACTGTAGTCGCGCTTGACCGGCTTTTCGCCCTCGGCGGCCTGAAGCCCCACCGCGCCCAGCCCGAGCAGCCCGCCGGCGATGGCGATGATGCGAAGGGCCTTGCTCCAGCTCGTCACGTCGGGCCTCAATAGCTCAGGGTGGCGTTGAACAGGACGGAGATGAAGCGCTGGCCGCCCGAGGTCTTGGCGAACAGGTCGCCGAAGCCCTTGCCGGGATCGAAGACCGCCGCCGAGGCGCGGAAGACCAGGTTCTGGTTCATGCGCGGCCGGTAGATCGCCGACAGCGACGCATCCCAGCCGATCTCGCGCGGGATCGTCCCCTCCATGCGCAAGACCTTGATGACGCTCGTATTCTCGAACCAGAGATGGTTGAGATTGGTGGTCAGGCGAACCTCGGGCGTGATGTCGAAATCGGCGCCCAGCCCGAGCAGCATCGTGCCCGGATTGTTGAAGTTCGACTGCCCCTCCTCCTTCGAGGCGCGCAGCGTGTTGAGGATGCCGTTGCGGCCATTGACGCTGATCGCGCGGCCGCCGCCGGCGAAGGGAATGGTCTGGCGGATCCAGTAGCTGGTGTCGGCGCCGGCGAACTGCGGGTTCTCGAAGATCGCGTCGAAGCCGTTCTCGGTGTCGTCATAGGGGTCGCCGTCGCCCGACGCAAAGAGCGCCGAGCCGCGGATGCGCACCCAGCTGAAGTCGATCGACGGCTCGGCGGCGATGAAGAAGGAGCGGATCTTGGCCGGACGGCCGGTGAAGATGCTGTTCTTGTCCTTGCCGAACGCACCGTAAGCCGACAGCGACAGGTTGATGCGGCGGAAGTGGCCGTCGGCGCTGTAACCGAGGTAGGTCACATCGTAATCGCGGCCGCGCAGATCGCCGAGCAGCGCCGGGCGCTGCGGGAACCCATTGTGGTCGACGTAGATCTCGTCGCCCTCGCGGTTGCGGTTGTGAACGACGGTGATCTGGCTGGTGACGCCCGGAACCGGCAGGTCCTGGCGATAGAGGTTGGCGATGAACACCCAGTCCTTGCGGAGGTCCTGGGCGACGTCGTTGAGGCCGGAATTGGTGTCCTTTTCGACGCGCTGGAAGGC
>JADCGM010000292.1 GCA_020249025.1 Alphaproteobacteria bacterium | reverse complement strand
AACGACCTGACGATCGATCGCCGCCGCCTGCTCGGCGGCACGGCAGCCCTTGCGGCCGCAGCCGCCGCCGCACCTGTCGTCGCGCAGGCGACGGGCAGCCAGCCCGATCTGTCCGGCAAGACCGTGCTGATCACCGGCGCCAGCTCCGGCTTCGGCAACCTCGCAGCACTCCATCTCGCGCGCTGCGGCGCGACCGTCGTCGCGACGATGCGCAACCTCGACGGCGGAAAGCGCCCCGAGGCGCAGGCGCTGAAAGACGCGGCGGCCAAGGACAAGCTGAAGCTCCACCTCGTCGAAATGGACGTCACCAACGACACCCAGGTCTCCTTCGGGGTGACCGCGGGGGAGCGCATCGCGGGCGGCGCGCTCGATGCCGTCATCTGCAACGCCGGCATCGGCCTCGGCGGCCCGGTCGAGGCCGGCGACATCGACGCCTGGCGCAAGATCATGGACACCAACCTCTACGGCTGCCTGCGCGTCGCGCGCGCGGCGCTCCCGGCGATGCGCAAGAAGAAGCAGGGGCTGGTGATGCCGGTGTCGTCGCAGCTCGGGCGCATCCTGTCGCCGGGCTTCGGTCTCTATTCGGCGACGAAGTTCGGGGTCGAAGCCGCGTTCGAGACCATGGCCTATGAGCTCGCGCCCTTCGGAGTCGAGGTCACGATCATCCAGCCCGGCGGCTATCCGACGAAGGTCTGGGCCAACGGCCAGCGCTATTCGGAGGAAATGCTGCGCCGCCTCGATGCCGAGCGCACCGAAGCCTACGCCCAGCACATCGGCTTCGCCCGCGCCGTCTTCGCGCGCACCGGCACCACCGACCCGATGGACGTGCCGCGCGCCTTCGCCGAGGTGATCGCGCTCGCCCCCGGCAGCCGCCCCCTGCGCCGCCCGGTCCACCCCAACACCCGCGCGACAGACGCCATCAACGCCGCGAGCGCGCAGGTGCAGACCGCCGTGATGTCGGGCGGGCCGTTCGCTGCCTGGCACAAGGCGGTGACGAGCTGAGGTCCTCCCCTCCCTGCGAGCAGGGAGGGGACGCCCCCCTACTCCGCCGCCTGCTTTGGCGCGTAGCCGATGACCGCCTTCGTCTCGAGGAACTCGGCGAAGGCGTGGTCGCCCCATTCGCGGCCGTTGCCGGACTGCTTGTAGCCGCCGAAGGGCGCCATGAAGTCCGGCCCCGCGCCGTTGATGTTGACCTGCCCCGCGCGCAGCCGCTTCGCCACCGCCCGCGCATGCTCCGGCTCGCCCTGCACATAGGCGGCGAGCCCATAGACGGTGTCGTTGGCGACCGCGATCGCCTGCTCCTCGCCCTCATAGCCGAGGATGGCGAGCACGGGCCCGAAGATCTCCTCGCGCGCGATGGTCATGTCGTTGGTGACGTCGGCGAAGACCGTCGGCTTGACGTAATAGCCCGTCTCCAGCCCCTCGGGCTTGCCGGGTCCGCCGGCGACGAGCGTCGCGCCCTCGGCGATGCCCGTCTCGATCAGCGACTGGATCTTGCCCCACTGCGTCTCGGAGATGACCGGCCCGATGGCGGCGTTGCCCTGCGGATCGCCGACCGTCGTCGCCTCGGCCGCGGCCTTCGCGATGGCCTTGGCCTTCTCCATCTTGGCGGCCGGCACCAGCATCCGCGTCGGCGCATTGCACGACTGGCCGGAGTTCTTCATCACCGCCTTCACCCCGCCCGCGACCGCCGCTTCCAGATCGGCGTCGTCGAGCACGATGTTGGGCGACTTGCCGCCCAGCTCCTGATGGACGCGCTTGACGGTCGGGGCGGCGTTCTTCGCCACCTCGATGCCGGCGCGCGTCGAGCCGGTGAAGCTCACCATGTCGACATCGGGGTGCGAGGAGATCGCCGCGCCCACCACGGGTCCGTCGCCGTTGACGAGGTTGAACACGCCTGCGGGCACCCCCGCCGCGTGCAATATCTCGGTCCACAGCTGGGCGCTGAACGGCGCGATCTCGGAGGGCTTCAGCACCATCGTGCAGCCGACCGCGAGCGCGGGGGCGACCTTGCAGGCGATCTGGTTGATCGGCCAGTTCCACGGTGTGATGAAGCCGCAGACGCCGATCGGCTCCTTGGCGATCATCGTCGTGCCGCGCAGCTCCTCGAAGCGGTAATCCTTCAGCACCGCCATCGCCGTCTGCAGATGCGCGACGCCCATCGCCGCCTGCGCCGCCTTCGACAGCCACGCCGGCGCGCCCATCTCCTCGGTGATGGCGTCGGCGATGTCGCCGTAGCGCTTCTGATATTCGGCGACGATCGCGCCCATCAGATCGAGCCGGTCCTTAACGCTCGTCTGCGAATAGCTCGCGAAGGCGCGCTTGGCCGCCGTCACCGCCGCATCGACGTCCGCCGCCGAGCCAAGGCTGATCCGCCCCGCCACGCCTTCCGTCGCCGGGTTGATGACATCGAGCGTCTTCGGCTCGGCCGGATCGACCCAGCGGCCGTCGATGTAGAATTTCGTGTAGTCGCGCATGTGCTCGCCCTTTCACCGGGATGCCCCAACGTAGCAGGCGAGCCGCGGGTCCGGCCTAGCTGACGGAGGCGCTAGGATCGAGGGTCAGCCGCGACCAGTCGAACGCCCAAGCCTTCTCATGAAAGAAGAACGCCACCGCGTTGATGACGGGTTCGATCAACGCGATCCCGCCCGCGATCGCCACCGACCCGGTCAGCGCATAGGCGACCGAGAAGCCGATGGTCAGATGGATCGACAGATAGGTCAGCGTCTTCATCAGATCGCGCGGCATGGACGGAGCTCCTTCTGTTCCGCCATATTGCGAACCGTTCGCAAATCCGCCAACGCGAAGTTTCGATCACTGTGATCGGCCCGCCAGTTCACTCTGCTCCCAACCGGGGGAGGGCCGGAGTGGGGGTGTCTCCGAACGAAGCGCCACATCCGGGTAGCCCCCCACCCTTACCCTCCCCCGGTT
>JADCGM010000291.1 GCA_020249025.1 Alphaproteobacteria bacterium | reverse complement strand
CGAGCGCGTCCGCATCGAGCAGCCGGCGAAGGAAATCGAGCACCTAGGGTCTCCCGGTCGCCCCCCGCTCGGGCTGCCGGATACGCAACGAGATTAAAGCAACAAAATCAGTAGCAAAAGCTGGAAATGGTAGGCCCGGAGGGACTTGAACCCCCAGCCAAGCCGTTATGAGCGGCCTGCTCTAACCAATTGAGCTACGGGCCCCTACCCTTCCCGGTCCCGCGGTTAACGCGCAGCGTCTGCACCTTCAAGTATCTCGCCGATCGACACCGGGCGCACACCCGCGCGGGCAAGGAAGCCGAGTACGCCGTCGAACCACGCGTAGAAGCGCCGCAGATCCTCGGCATCGCGAACATAGGGCGTATGCCCCGGCTCGACCGACGGCGAATGAAAAGAGATGGAGATCAGCTGGACGTCGGTATCGAGCAGCAGCCGCAGCGCCTCCAGCGCCTCGTCGAGCGGGATGCCTTCGGGGGTCAGAGCCACGCGGCTCAGCATCCGCGTCCGCGCCAGCAGGCTACGCAGGAGCGGCAGCCGGGCGCCCATCCGGTAGAGCGGCGCGGTGACGTTGCGCAGCGCCCCGACGAAGGTCGAACTCAACGGCACCTCGAGGATCTTGCGCTCGGCGCCCGTCCAATAGGGCTGCGCCCGCATCGCGCCGAACCGCGGCCCACCTTCGTCGCTGTAGTCGAACAGCGGCCGTACCGATGTGTCGATCCGGTAGCCGAACTCGTCGAGCAGCGCCTCGGTATTCGGCCCGACGCCGTACCGCCCCGCCCGATAGACCAGCGGCTGGATGCCGAACGACTCGCGGATCTGCGCGGTCAGCGCCGCAAGCTTCGCGCGTTCGAGCCCGCGCGGCAGATTGCCGGCGAACGAGGTTCGCGGCGTCACCGCCTCTTCGAACGGCGGATTGACCCAGGGATGGAGCTGCGTTCCAATGGCGCACTCGCCTGCGTCGAGAAATCCTCGCAGCACCGCGACGCTCTCGGGCGTGGACGCAACTGGAAAGTCAACGAGATAGGCCGGCTCCAGCCCATGGCCGCGCAGCACCCGGTGCGCAGCCGGCAATTCCCGGACCGCCGCCACCGACGTCGCGTCGCGCCGCTTCGGCGCGGCCCAGTCGAATTCCTCCTCGGTGTCGACGAACATCGCGACCCGGCGCCCGAATCCGTCGGGAAAGCGCACATAAAGATCGGGCGTCGGCGCAAACATCCGGCTCAGCCTTACTTGACGGTCGTGGAAAAGAAAAAGGGCCGGAGCTCTAAAGCGCCGGCCCGGAAATTGTGTCCGCTCGTCGGGAGAGAGGAGCGGAGGCCCCCGGCGCCGGGGAGGGAGGGAGAGGCGCCGGGGGCGAGATCGCGTCCGCGGGGAGGGCGGGTTCTGCGATCGCTCGCTGCAGTGCAGCAACACCCCCCATATGCGCCTTCACCTTCGAAACGAGCACCCCTGCGCGCTGCGAATCAGCTATGCACTCACTGCATGGATTGTGGGGCGAGCTCGAACGCGGCCGGCGTCATCCGCGCGACGAGGAAGTCCCGAAGCACTGCGACCCGCACTGACTGGCGCAGCTCGGACGGGTAGACGAAGAAGGTCCGGAACACCGGCCCCTCGACCTGGCGCAGCACCGGCCGCACCTTGCCCGAGAAGCGGATGAGATAGCTTGGCAGCGCTGCGATCCCGATCCCGGCCTCGACCGCCTGCAGCAGCCCGAAGATGTTGTTGACGGTCAGCGCCGGCACCCGCGGCGGGCCGTGATGCCCGACATCCTGGATCCAGTTCACCGACCGGATCGGTGCCGGCGCCAGCTGCCCATAGGCGACGATGCGGTGGCGATCGAGGTCTTCGACCGCCTGCGGCTCGCCAAAGCGCGCCAGATAGTCGGGCGAGGCGCAAAGCCAGTAGCGCACGGGTACGAGCGGCTTCTGGATCAGCTCGGATTGATGCGGCGCGTGGAAGCGGATCGCGACGTCGGCCTCGCGCTTGGCGAGATCGACATCGTCGTCCGACAGCAGCAGCGTGACATTGATGTCGGGATAAAGATCGACGAACTCGGCGAGCTGGCGGGCAAGCCAGGTCGAGCCGAAGCTCACCGTCGTCGTGACCCGGATTTCGCCTGTCGGCCGCGTTCGCGAGAACTCGATGCCCTGCTGGGTGCGCTCGATGCGATCGTGCATGTCGCGCGTCGCATCGTGAAGCTGCTCGCCCTCGTGGGTCATGGCGAGGCCGCGGGCGTGGCGGTGGAACAGCTTTGCGCCGAACTGCGCCTCGAGCGACTGGATCTGCCGCGACAGCGCCGGCTGGCTCATATTGAGCCGCCGTGCGCCTTCGGTGAAGCTGCCGGCTTCCGCGACCGCGTGGAACAGCCGCAGCTTCTCCCAGTCGAGCTGCAAGCGCCCTCCCCTACTCCGCCGCCTCGGCGTGGACGGGCGCCGCACGGTGCGCCAGCCAGCGCTCGGCATCGAGCGCCGCCATGCAGCCCATGCCGGCCGAGGTCACGGCCTGCCGGTAGATCTTGTCGGTGACGTCGCCCGCGGCGAACACGCCCGGCACGCTCGTCGCGGTCCCGCCGTTCGGGCAGAGGATGTAGCCGTCCGCGTCCATGTCGAGCTGGCCGCGGAACAGCGACGTCGCAGGATCGTGGCCGATGGCGACGAACAGACCGTCGACCGCCAGCTCACGGCTTGAGCCGTTGCGCGTATCGACCAGCGACAGCGCGGTGACGCCCAGCGGCGACTCGGTCCCGTGCACCTCGCCGACCTCGGCGTTCCAGATCGGCTCGACCTTGGGGTTGGCGAACAGGCGCGCTTGATTGGTCTTGTCGGCGCGCAGCGTATCGCGGCGATGGATCAGATAGACCTTGCTGGCGAAGTTGGTGAGGAACAGCGCCTCCTCGACCGCGCTGTTGCCGCCGCCGACGACCGCCACGACCCGTCCGCGGTAGAAGAAGCCGTCGCACGTCGCGCAGGCCGAGACGCCGAAGCCGCGGAACTTCGTCTCGCTCGGCAGGCCGATCCAGCGTGCAGACGCGCCGGTCGCGATGATCAGCGCATCGCCATGATATTCGTCGCCCGAATCGCCCAACGCCACGAAGGGACGCTTCGACAGATCGACCGAGGTGATGACGTCGGAGACGAGCGTGGTGCCGACATGCGCCGCCTGCTCGGCCATCTTCTGCATGAGCTCGGGGCCCTGGATCGTCGTCTCGCCGGGCCAGTTCTCGACCTCGGTCGTGATCGTCAGCTGCCCGCCGGGCTGAAGGCCCTGCACAAGCATCGGCTTCAGCGCCGCGCGTGCGGCGTAGACGGCGGCGGTGTAGCCCGCCGGGCCGGAACCGATGATGAGGACCTTGCTGTGATGAACGGCCATTCGCGGCGACTCCAGGGATCAGATTCGCTGCTTACTTAAGCCGGCTCACCCTCCGGCGCTACGTCCGCTTGCAGCGCGTGAACGCCGCCGGCCGCCATGCGCAGCTTGAACTGCTGCGGCGCGATCACGAGTTCGCCGCCCATCGCCGCCATCAGCCGCTGCGCGAGGCGCAGCGTGAACGACAGCCCCAGCAGCGGCGCGCTCGCATCGGTCGGCTCGTCCGGCTGATCGAGCAGTTCAGCCGCACTGAGACGGACCAACGCCTTGGGGCGCGAGATCGACAGGCCACCGAGTTCGCCGGTCCAGCCCTGGGCGACGAGTTTGAGCGTCTCGCGCTCACCGAGGAACGGGACAAGGGTCGCGACGAGCCGCTCTATGCAACGCTCCAGCAGCTTGGGATCGGCCCACACGCGCAAGGTCATCGATCCGGACGCCGACAGCGCGGCATGGCGCGCCGCCGCCGCCGGCGCATAGCGTTCGACGACGCCGGCCGTCGCATCGCCGAGCTGCATCCACGAACAGGCCACCGGAAGCCGCTGCCCTTCGACGCGGGCGTTGTCGGTCAGATCGTCGAGCGCCGCGACGAGGCGGCGCGTCTCGGCGAGAATGGCGGCGGCGAGCTCGCGCGCGGACTGCGGCGCCGGGCCGAGCGCCTCGCCCTCGACGAACTGGGCGAAGCCGCTGATCGCCGTCAGCGGCGAGCGGACCTCATGCGCGAATTCGGCGAGGATCTGGGGATCATTCGCGTCCGGCGACGCATCCCGCCCCCACGCATAGCCGTCGTAGCCGGCGAATGCGCCGCGGGAATCGAACACAGGAAGGGCCGACAGCCGCCAGCGCCGCCCGTCGTCATCAACTTCCATGTCGCGGAACGGCCATCGCTCGGCGACGACATGAGCAAGGCGCCCACTTACGGCGCAGAGCCGGTTGAGGGATCCGGGAAGAACAGCGCCGTCGCCGCCTTCGATCTGGACGATGCGGCCGCTACGGTCCGAGCGCCAGCGCGCGTCATACCAGCTGCGCGGCCCTGCGCCCTGGTCGGCGGACGAGCGCTCGCCGCGCAGACGGACCATGAGTTCGGCGAGGCGGCGTTCGCCGGCAACGATCGACGGCGGGCGCATTTGCCCCGCGGTCGCATCCCCCCCCAGATCCGGTGCCGTCGCCACGAACCGTTTTATACAACAAAGCCGTTGCGGACGCGAACCGGTTTCGGAATTGCGCGGTCGCGCAATTTTATTATAGGGTCGCGCAATCCCCCAACAGAAACGGACCCGGATGGCGCAATCGAATCGCCCCCAGCTCGATCCCATCGACCGGCTGATTCTGCGCAACCTTCAAGCCGACGGCCGCATCACCAACGTCGAGCTGGCCGCGCGCGCCGGTCTCACCGCGCCGCCCTGCCTGCGCCGCGTCCGCGCGCTCGAGGAGCAGGGCGTGGTGAAGGGCTACCATGCCGACCTTGATAGCGAGGCGCTCGGCTACGGCATCACGGTCTTCGCCATGGTGTCGCTGAAAAGCCAGGCCGAAACCGATCTGCGCGCCTTCGAGGAGCATGTCGCCAAGCTCCCGCAGGTGCGCGAATGCCACATGCTCAACGGCGAGATCGATTTCGTGCTGAAGATCGTCGCGCACGACCTTCAGGAGTTCCAGCGCTTCCTGACGAGCGCGCTGACCACCGCGCCCGGTGTCGAGCATGTGAAGACATCGCTGACGATCCGCACCTCGAAGAACCTGCCCGGGGTCCCAGTCGACGACTGACGGACGCCGCGCGCGGCCATCCAGCCGTCGCTCTCCAAGGCCTTGAATCGAAGCGGGCGGCCCCTTTCGGAGCCGCCCGCTCGAGCCTTGCGGTCTGCCCGGCTTAGAAGGCCAGACGCAGCGTCGCCTGGAAGGTCTGCGGCGAGCCGACCGAGTAGGTCGGGAAGTTGCCGCCGACCGCCACGCCGTTGGACGCGGTGAAGGCGTTGACGTTGGTCACGCTGTTGATGTTGCCGAGATACTTCTCGTTGAACAGGTTGCTGGCGTTGAGCTGGAGGTACGAGCCGTCGAGGCCGGTCCACTCCTCGAGCTTCAGACGAACGTTGAGGTTCACCGTCTGGTAGGCCGGCGAGAACTCGTCGTTGGTGTCCGAAGCCGCGCGCTTGCCGACGCTCTTCAGCTCGATGCCGCCGCTGATGAGATCGCCGTTATACTCGGCGCGGGCGCCCCACTGATACTTCGGGGTCTCGACCAGCTGCTTGCCCTGGGTCGGGAGCAGCGTCGCCACGCCGGCCGCGTTGCGGCCGAGGATGACGTCGCTCTTCACCTCGGTGTCGGTGTACGAGAACGAGCCGTACAGCGAGATCTCCGGGGTGATCTGGTAGCCGACCTGGCCATCGACACCCTTGAAGTCGACCTTGCCGACGTTGCGGGTGATGTTGATGCCCTGATCCTGATCGAACGAGCGCACCAGACGGTTCTTGAACGTCGAGGTGTAGGCGCCGATCGCGCTGAGGATCTTGCCCTTCTGGTAGCGGTAGCCGACTTCGATCAGCTCGGTGGTTTCCGGCGTCGAGGTCGGCAGCTGCACGTCGTAGAGGTCGTCGGTGCGCGGAGCCGACAGGTTCTGCGAGTAGCCGGCGAACACGAGGTGGCCGTCACCCGGCTTGATGCTCACGCCGAGGTTCGGAAGCACCTTGTCGTACTTCACTTCGGTGCTGAACGGACGGCGCAGGCGAGCGTCGGTGACGCCCGAGCCGACCGACGTCGAGGTACCGAAGTCGACGACGCCGTTGAGGCGGGTCGCGGTCGAGGCGCCGGCGGCGGCGACGTACGACGCCTCCGACTGACGCGAGCAGTAGGCGAAGCCGCCACCCGACGCCTGGGTCACCCCCGGGGTCGAGTTGCTCTGCGCGATGGTGAAGCAATACTGGTTCAGCTCACGCTTGAAGAACGGCGCGCGGACACCGAGGCTCACCGTCAGGAACTGGTCGAAGAACTCGCCGCGATACTCGGCCGCCAGCTGGTTGAGCAGCGCGATCGACAGACGGTCGCGATTCTGCAGCGGCGTGCCGTCGAGCGTCAGCACCGGGGTGCCATTGCGGCCGCCGAAGACGTTCTGCGGATCGCCCGCCGATGTCAGGAAGCCGAACTCGCCGGTCTGGCGGTGACGGGCGCGGTCGAAGGTGTAGGCGACGCGGAACAGGTTCTCGTCGTTGATGTTCCAGATCAGCGACGAGTTGACGCCGAAGCGACGGGTGTTGGTGTTGTTCGGGCGATACAGGCGGATGCTGTCGAGGATATCGCCGTCACCGTTGAGGTCGACGCCACGCGCGATGCGGGTCGCCGCGGTGGTGCCGACATACTGCGAGCCCTGCAGGCGCGGATCGGTCTCGGCGACCACCTCGTTGCCGCCGCCGTTGGCCAGCACGTACTGGAACGACGGGTCGACCGTGAGGGTCAGGCCGTCGGTCAGGGTGAAACGGCCCTGCGCACGGATATTGCCCGTGTTCGACGGGTTGATGAACAGGTTGGCGTAGCCGCTGTCCTGACCGATCGTCGTCGAGCCGCAGGCGCTGAACGGCGCCGTGTTCTCGTTCTGAACGGTGCCGGCGCCCGGAGTCGCGCGCTGGCAGAAGTTGACGCGATCGATGAATCGGTTCGTCTGGAACTCGCTCAGGCGCAGGTTGCGGTAGAAGTTGTTCCGGTTGCGGTTGTAGTGCGCCATCACCGAGATGAAGTCGCCGTTCGAACCGATCGGCTGATAGATGCGGGCGTTGTACTGCTGCTTCGTCAGGTCGCCCGGGCCCTTCCACTTGTCGTAGTCGGTGTACGAGGCCGACAGGAAGGCGGTGGTGCCCCACGGGCCGAACGCGCCGGTGTCGAGCACGCCGATGCCGCGATAGTACTTGTTCTCGCCGAGCGAGCCCTGACCCATGAAGCCCATCTCATCGCGCGGCTTGCGGGTGATGTAGTTGATGGTGCCGCCGGTGGCCGCCGCGGTCGGGCTGTCGACGTCGGTGGTGCCGACGTTGACGACCGCGCGCTCGATCAGCTCCGAGTCGAGCTGCTGGTTCGAGAAGATCGAGTAGTTGCCCGAGTCGTTGAGCGGGATGCCGTCCTGGAGCAGCGCGATGCGGGCGCCGTCGAGACCGCGCAGGCGGAGGTTGCCGCCCGAGTTGCCGTAGGGGTCGTTGTTGACGAAGTTGTAGCCCGGCGTGAGGTTCAGCGTGTCGAGGATCGACTGACCGGCGAACTTGTCCGCGATGTAGGCCTGGTCGATGATCGAGCGAGCCTTCGGCGCCTGATCGGCGACGATGACGCCCTGCGACGCCGTCCGGGTGCCGGTGACGACGATTTCCTCGAACTCCTGCGAGCCGGTCGACTGCGCGAAGGCAGGCGCGGCGAGAAGCGAGGCGGCGATGACAGCGGTGGCGCTGCCGTAACGAAGAGCGCGAATCATGTGTTCCCCCTACGAACGGAGACTGCGGAGACGGACGGGCTTGGGACGCTGAGCGCGCCGCTATCCCGACTCGGCGCGGCTTGTGAAGGCCGATTGTGACACTCGCGCGACGCCTGCTGTGCAGTGCAGCATCAGGCGAAACAGTCCGTTGGCCGGCGTGACCTTTATGTCACAGACTCAGCGGCCAGCGACGGATCAGGCCGCCTGCACGGCCCCCTCGCCGACGAGCCGCTCGATCTCCGATTCGCCGAGGCCCAGACCGGCCAGGATCGCCCGGCTGTGCTCGCCGATCCCAGGCAGGTCGCCGCGCGTGTTGAAGCGCTGGCCGTCCATCTCGATGGGCAGCGCGGGGAGCCGCGTCCCCTCCCCGCCCGGCAGCTGGACCGGCACGAGTCCGCCGCTCGCCGCCAGATGCGGATCGTCGAACAGCTCCTCGGGCTTGCCAATCGGCGCGAACGGCAGACCGGAGCCATCGAGCTTGGCGATCAGCTCAGCCTTGGTGAAGCGCTTCAGCAGCTCGCGGACCTTCGGCATCAACGTCTCGCGCGCCAGCACCCGCTGGTTGTTCAGCCGCAGGCTTTCGTCCGCCCACAGCTCGTCGAGGCCGAACAGGCGGCAGAACTTCTCCCACAGCGCATCGGAGACGACGCCGAGGAACACCTGATCGTCGTCGGCGGTCTCGAACACGTCGTAGATCGCCCAGGCCGAGATGCGCACCGGCATCGGCCGCGCCGCCTGCCCGGTGACCGCCTTCTGCGCCATGTGCTGGCCAACGAGATAGACGGTCGTCTCGAACAGCGACGACTGCACCATCTGCCCGCGGCCGGTGCGGTGGCGCTGCTCAAGCGCGCCGAGGATGGCGATGACGCCGAACATGCCACCGGTCACGTCGATGACCGACGAGCCGGCGCGCAGCGGCCGCCCCGGCGGGCCGGTCATGTAGGCGAGCCCGCCCATCATCTGCGCGACCTCGTCGAGGGCGGTGCGCTCCTCATAGGGGCCGGCGAGAAAGCCTTTTTCCGAGCAGTAGATCAGCCGCGGATTGTCCGCCGACAACTGCTCATAGGTGAGGCCAAGCTTGGCCATCGCACCGGGCCGGAAATTCTCGATGACGATGTCGGCCGACGCCGCCAGCCGCCGCGCCACGCCGAGGCCTTCCGCCTTCTTCAGATCAAGCGCGATCGAGCGCTTGTTGCGGTTGTACATCGGGAAGTAGCCCGCGCCCGAGCCAAGCAGGCGCCGTGTCTGGTCACCGCCGATGGGCTCGACCTTGATCACCTCTGCACCCATGTCGGCAAGGATCGCGCCGACGGCGGGCCCCATCACCATGTGCGTAAATTCAACCACCCGCAGTCCGGTCAGCGGCAATTCGGCCATCGGTCAGTCCCCGTCGTTTCGGTTGCAAGGGTGGCGCGGCGTGCATATGTCCGGACAACTTTCAGCGCAAGGTGACCGCATGGCGGACGTTCTCATCAGCGAAGTCGGCCCCCGCGACGGGCTTCAGAGCATCGATCCGAT
>JADCGM010000290.1 GCA_020249025.1 Alphaproteobacteria bacterium | reverse complement strand
TGGGCTCGTGGAAGATGGCGACGCCGCGCCCCAGCCCGTCGACGAGCTTCAGGCCGGCGAGCCGGGCCGGGCCGGCGGTCGTCGCGCGCGCCTTGGCGACCGCGGCGTCGTCGACGAGGCCTGCCGAGGCGATCAGCTCGGCCAGCACCATCGCTGTCGTCTGCAGCGCCTCGATCTCGACGTCCTGATAAGAGCGCGGCTCGACGTGCTGGAGACAGAGGACGCCGACCGCCTGCTCGCGACGGATGATCGGGACGCCGGCGAAGCTGTGGAACAGGTCCTCGCCGGTTTCCGGCCGATAGACGAAGTTCGGATCGGACCGCGCCTCGGCAAGGTTCAGCGGCTCGCGCGTCGCGGCGATCTTGCCGACGAGACCTTCACCGAACGCGAGGCGGGTGACGTGCACCGCCTCCTGCGCCAAGCCCTGCGTCGCGAACAGTTCGAGCACGCCGTCGCGCAGCAGATAGATCGAGCAGACCTCCGAGGTCAGCCCGTCGGCGATGATCTGGACAACCTGATTCAGCTTGGCCTGCGCCGAATTGCGCGCGGCCATGACGTCGTGCAGACGCCGCAAGATGTCCCGCGCCGCCGACGCAGCGGTCGCGGCCGGGCTCATGCCGCCCGGGCTCCCCGCCCGTCGAGCGCATCGGCCGCATCCGCGACCAATTCGGCGATGATGTCGGCGGCGGGCTCTTCCTTCGTCACCATGCCGACCGACTGGCCCGCCATCAGCGAACCGGTCTCGACATCGCCGTCGACGACGGCGCGGCGCAGTGCGCCCGCCCAATAATGCTCGATCTGGAGCTGCGCCTCGGCGAGCTCGACCTTGCCGGCGTCGAGTTCGCCCATGATCTCGCGCTGCTTGGCGGTGAAGGCCTCCGTCCCGGCGTTCTTCAGCGCCCGCACCGGGATGACCGGTAGCCGCGGATCGAGCTGGACGCTGGCGATGGCGTCGCGCGCGGCGGCGCGGATGAAGGCGCGCTTGAAATTGGGGTGCGCCACCGACTCGGTCGCGCAAACGAAGCGGGTGCCGAGCTGGACGCCCGCCGCACCCATTTCGAGATAGGCGGCGATGGCCGAGCCGCGCCCGATGCCGCCGGCGACGAAGACGGGCACCTCATGCGCGAGCGCGGGCAGGATCTCCTGCGCCAGAACCGAGGTCGAAACGGGCCCGATGTGACCACCCGCCTCCGAGCCTTCGATGACGAGCGCATCGACGCCCGAACGGACGAGCTTCTTCGCCAGCGCCAGCGCGGGCGCGAAGCACATCAGCTTCATGCCGGCCGACTTGATCGCCTCGATGGCGGCACCCGACGGCAGGCCGCCGGCGAGCACGACATGGCTGACCTTTGCCTCGGCGCAGACCTGAATGAGGTCCATCATCTGCGGGTGCAGGGTGATGAGATTGACGCCGAACGGCTTGTCGGTGAGGGCCTGCGTCGCCGCGATCTCGCCCGCCAGCATCTCGGGCGGCATCGCCCCGCAGGCGATGACCCCGAAGCCGCCGGCGTTGGAGATGGCGGAGACGAGGTGGCGCTCGCTCACCCAGGTCATCGCGCCCGCCATGATGGCGTAGCGCGACCCGAGGAACGCCGTCCCCCGCGCCATCAGCGTGTCGAGGCGATCGGTGCCGCTCATCAGGCCGCCGCGTCCAGGCCGTAGGCGGTGTGCAGCACGCGCACGGCCAGTTCGGTGTACTCCTCGGCGATCAGCACGCTGACCTTGATCTCCGAGGTCGTGATCGCCTGGATGTTGATCCCGCGATCCGCCAGCGCCTTGAACATCGTCTGGGCGACACCGGCGTGGCTGCGCATGCCGACGCCGACGACCGAGATCTTGGCGACATTGTCGTCGGACAGGATCTTCTGATAGCCGATCGCCTCCCGCGCCTTGTCGAGCACGTCGAGCGAGCGCGCCAGTTCGGTGCGCGGCACGGTGAAGGTGACGTCGGTGCGGCCGGTGTCGTGCGCGATGTTCTGCACGATCATGTCGACATTGACGTTGGCCTCGGCGAGCGGGCCGAAGATCGCGGCAACGACGCCCGGCCGGTCGGCGACCTGGACGATCGTGATCTTCGCCTCGTTGCGATTGTAGGCGATGCCGGTGATGAGTTCCTGTTCCACGACTTCATCCTCGTCGACGACGAACGTGCCCGGCAGGTCGTTGAACGACGACAGCACCTGGACGCGCACCTTTTCCTTCATGGCGAGCTCGACCGAGCGGGTCTGGAGCACCTTGGCCCCGACGCTGGCGAGCTCGAGCATCTCTTCGTAGGTGACCTTCGCGAGCTTGCGCGCGCGCGGCACGATCCGCGGATCGGTCGTATAGACCCCGTCCACATCCGTATAGATGTCGCAGCGGTCCGCCTTGACCGCCGCTGCGACCGCCACCGCCGAGGTGTCGGAGCCGCCGCGGCCGAGCGTGGTCACCCGGTTCTCGTCAGTCAGGCCCTGGAAGCCCGGGATGACCGCCACGGTGCCCGACGCCATCGATTCGACGAGCGGGCCCGCCTCGATGTCGCGGATCCGTGCAGTCGAATGCGCCGAGGAGGTGCGGATCGGCAGCTGCCAGCCGAGCCAGGAGCGCGCCGGCACGCCGATGGTCTGCAGCGCGATGGCGAGCAGGCCGCTCGTCACCTGCTCGCCGCTGGCGACGACGGCGTCATATTCGGCGAGATCGTGCAGCGGCGACGCCTCGCGGCAAAAGCCGACGAGCCTGTCGGTCTCCCCCGCCATCGCGGAGACGACGACCGCAACCTCGTTGCCGGCATCGACCTCGCGCTTGACGCGCTGGGCGACATTGCGGATGCGCTCGATGCCCGCCATCGAGGTGCCGCCGAACTTCATCACGATGCGGGCCATGGGGTCGATCGTTCCCTGAGGTCTTCGCGGCCTTCCGGCCCGTTCGCCGCCCTGATAGAAAGCGGGTCCGATGAACGCAAGCAACGCAGCTTCCATTGACCCGCGCGAAGTCGAGCTTTTCGGTGGCATGGCCGCCGAATGGTGGGACCCGAAGGGGTCGTCGCGCCTGCTCCACCAGATCAATCCGGTGCGGCTCGGCTTCCTGCGCGAGCAGGCGCTGGCGCATTTCGGCCGCGATCCACGCGCCCGGCGGCCGTTCGCGGGGCTGACGGCGCTCGACGTCGGCTGCGGCGGCGGGCTGCTGTGCGAGCCGTTGGCGCGGATGGGGTTCGCGGTCACCGGGCTCGACGCCGCCGAGCCGAGCATTGCGGTGGCGCGCTCGCATGCGGCGGCGATGGGCGTGGCGGTCGACTACCGCTGCACCTCGGCCGAGGCGCTCGCCGCCGAGCGGCCTGAAAGCTACGACCTCATAAGTTGCTTTGAAGTCGTCGAGCATGTCGCTGACATCGCCGCCTTTCTGGGGGCACTGCGGACACTGCTGAAGCCGGGTGGACTGCTGCTGTTCTCGACGCCCAACCGCACCGCGCTGTCGCATGCGGTGATGATCACGGGCGCGGAAAAGTTGCTCAAGCTGCTGCCCGAGGGCGCGCACGACTGGACGAAGTTCTTGAAGCCCGAGGAGCTGACCGAGGCGCTGACCGCGGCCGGCTTCTCGGTCGGCGAGATCCACGGGATCGCCTTCTCGCCGCTCAGCGGCTTCGCGATCGGGCGATCGACCGCGATCAACTACATCGGCTGGGCCCGGAGGGCGGCATGACGATCAAGGGCATCCACCACAGCGCCTTCCGCTGCCGCGATGCGGAGGAGACTCGCGCTTTCTACGAGGATCTGCTGGGGCTGCCGCTGGCGTCGGTGGTGCATGGCGAGAGCGAGCCGGGATCGGGCCAGCCGAACCCGTTCGTGC
>JADCGM010000029.1 GCA_020249025.1 Alphaproteobacteria bacterium | reverse complement strand
GGAGGCGCGGCGGCCGGCGCGGGTCGATGCTGGCCGGCTGGTGCCACTCGCCGAGCAGGACCCGGCGCGATGGTCGCGTCCGCTGATCGCCGAGGCGGACCTGTGGCTGGCGCGCGCCGGCGATGGGCAGACGCCGCGGGTGCTGCAGGCGCGGCTGCAGGCGCTGTGGTGCGCACGGCGACAGGCCGACGACCCGGCGCCATGGCCGGACGTGCTGGCGCTCTACGACCAACTGCTGCGCTTGCGCGACGATCCCATCGTGCGCCTCAACCGCGCGGTCGCGCTCGCCGAGGTCGCGGGACCGCAGGCGGCGCTTGCCAGCCTCGACGAGATCGATCCGGAGCGAATGGCGGGCTTCCAGCCGTGGCACGCGGTTCGCGCCAGCCTCTATGCGCGGCTCGGGCGTCATGCCGAGGCGCGCGCCGCCTATGACGCCGCGCTGGTGCTGACGGAGGCCCAGGCGGAACGGGCGTTCCTAGAGGCGCGGCGGGCGGAGGTTGGGAGCTGAGATCGCCGGATGCGTCGCGGCGGTTCAGGCCTCACCTCACCCTTCCCCTCTCCATCAAGGAGAGGGGGACCCAAACGGCTGGGAGAGGCTGGCGGGGGAAGAACCTAGCTCCAACGTCGCCGTCTCCCTCTCCTTGATGGAGAGGGGAAGGATGGGGTGAGGTTTCCGCAGCCGCGCCGTCTCCGAACGATCGCCCCTCTGCCGCTCGCGCGCGCCCCAACGAGAAAGGGCGGCCCGTCCGGACCGCCCTTCCCTGTCTCAAGCGACCGCCACGCTCAGGCCGCGTCGCCGGTCTTTTCCTTCTGGGCGAAGATGCGGATCGGGTCCTTGCGGCCCTCGACCACGTCCTTGTCGACCACGACTTCGTCGACGCCTTCCATGCCTGGCAGGTCGAACATGGTGTCGAGCAGGATGCCCTCCATGATCGAGCGCAGGCCGCGCGCGCCGGTCTTGCGTTCGATGGCGCGGCGGGCGATCGCCGACAGCGCGTCATTGGCGAAGCTGAGCTTCACGCCCTCCATGTCGAACAGCTTGGGGTACTGCTTGCTGAGCGCGTTCTTCGGCTCGACGAGGATCTTGATGAGCGCGGGCTCGTCGAGGTCCTCCAGCGTCGCGATCACCGGCAGGCGGCCGACGAACTCGGGGATGAGGCCGAACTTCAGCAGATCCTCCGGCTCGCACTGGCGCAGCACCTCGCCGGTGCGGCGCTCGTCGGGGGCGGCGACATGTGCGCCGAAGCCCATCGACTTGCCCTGCAGGCGGTCGGAGATGATGCGCTCGAGGCCCGCGAAGGCGCCGCCGCAGATGAACAGGATGTTGGTGGTGTCGACTTGCAGGAATTCCTGCTGCGGATGCTTGCGCCCGCCCTGCGGCGGCACGGAGGCGGTGGTGCCCTCCATGATCTTCAGCAGCGCCTGCTGTACGCCCTCGCCCGAGACGTCGCGGGTGATCGAGGGGTTGTCGGCCTTGCGGCTGATCTTGTCGATCTCGTCGATGTAGACGATGCCGCGCTGCGCCCGCTCGACATTGTAGTCGCTGGCCTGAAGCAGCTTCAGAATGATGTTCTCGACATCCTCGCCGACATAGCCGGCCTCGGTGAGCGTCGTCGCATCGGCCATCGTGAACGGCACGTCGAGGATGCGCGCGAGCGTCTGCGCGAGCAGCGTCTTGCCGCAGCCCGTCGGACCGACGAGCAGGATGTTCGACTTGGCGAGCTCGACTTCGGCGCCCTTCGCGCCGTGCGCGAGCCGCTTGTAGTGGTTGTGCACCGCCACCGACAGCACGCGCTTGGCATGCGCCTGGCCGATCACATAGTCGTCGAGAACCTTGCAGATCTCACGCGGGGTCGGGACGCCGTCCTTGGTTTTGACGAGCGCCGTCTTGGTTTCCTCGCGGATGATGTCGTTGCAGAGCTCGACGCACTCGTCGCAGATGAACACGGTCGGGCCCGCGATCAGCTTGCGCACCTCGTGCTGGCTCTTGCCGCAGAACGAGCAGTAGAGCGTGTTCTTCGAGTCCCCGCCACTCAGCTTGGTCATCTCGTACCTTTCCCGGCAGGATCGCCGGCTTACGCAAGGGGCAGTCTAGCGGCGCATCCCGCGCCTGCAAATCCGAAACACGCGGAAATGTGGCGTTGCGCGACCGGACCATTCGCCCGGCCGTTTATATCACAAGGCCTCATGGCGGCGTTAACGCCGCAATGCCGCACCCGGTTCGCTGCAATCAGGCGGCGCGCGCGGCCTCGCCCTCGGCGGGCGCGGGCCGCTTCTCGAACACCTCATCGATGAGCCCGAACTCCTTGGCCTCGTCGGCCGAGAGGAACTTGTCGCGCTCCATCGCCCGCTCGATCACGTCGATCGGCTGGCCGGTGTGCTTGGCGTAAAGCTCGTTGAGCGCGGTGCGCATGCGCAGGATTTCGCGCGCCTGAATCTCGATGTCGGTGGCCTGGCCCTGCGCGCCGCCCGAGGGCTGGTGAACCATGATCCGCGCCTGCTTCAGCGCCACGCGCATGCCGGGTTCGCCGGCGGCGAGCAGGAAGCTGCCCATCGAGGCGGCCTGGCCGACGCAGACCGTGCCGACGCGCGGCCGGATGTACTGCATGGTGTCGT
>JADCGM010000289.1 GCA_020249025.1 Alphaproteobacteria bacterium | reverse complement strand
GTTCGTCGGGATCTCGACGACGTTGAGCTTGTAGATGTCGTAGAACTCGCCCGCCTCGGTCGCCGCCGTGCCGGTCATGCCGGCGAGCTTCGGGTACATGCGGAAATAATTCTGGAAGGTGACGCTGGCGAGCGTCTGGTTCTCCGGCTGGACGTCGACGCCTTCCTTGGCCTCGACCGCCTGGTGCAGGCCGTCCGACCAGCGGCGGCCGTCCATCATGCGCCCGGTGAACTCGTCGATGATGACGACCTTGCCGCCGCGGACGATGTAGTCGGTATCGCGCCGGAACAGCACGTTGGCGCGCAGCGACTGGTTGAGGTGGTGGACGACCTGCGTGTTCTCGAAGTCGTAGAGGTTCTCGCCCTCGAGCAAGCCCGCGGCCTCGAGCATGCGCTCGACCTTTTCGGTGCCGTCCTCGGTGAGGATGACGGTCTTCTGCTTTTCGTCCTTCTCCCAGTCGCCCTCGTCGAGCTGGGTCACGATCGCGTTGACCGCGGCATAGAGCGCCGACTTGTCCTCGGTCGGGCCCGAGATGATGAGCGGGGTGCGCGCCTCGTCGATGAGGATCGAGTCGACCTCGTCGACGATGGCGAAGTGGAACGGCCGCTGGACCATCTGGTCGCGGCTGTACTTCATGTTGTCGCGCAAGAAGTCGAAGCCGAACTCGTTGTTGGTGCCGTAGGTGATGTCGCAGGCATAGGCCTCGCGGCGCTGGCTGTCGTCGAGGCCGGGGACGATGACGCCCGTGGTCAGCCCGAGGAAGCCGTAGATGCGGCCCATCCAGCCGGCGTCGCGGCGGGCGAGATAGTCGTTCACCGTGACGACGTGGACGCCCTTGCCCTCGAGCGCGTTAAGATAGGTGGCGAGCGTTGCGACAAGCGTCTTGCCCTCGCCGGTGCGCATCTCGGCGATCTCGCCGCGATGAAGCACGATGCCGCCGATGAGCTGGACGTCGTAGTGGCGCTGGCCGAGCACACGCTTGGCGGCCTCGCGCACGGTCGCGAAGGCCTCGGGGAGCAGCTTGTCGAGCGCCTCGCCCTCGGCGATGCGGGCCCGGAACTTCGCGGTCTGGGCCTTGAGGTCGTCGTCCGACAGCGCCGCGATCTCGGCCTCGAGACCGTTGATCTTCTGGACGAGCGGTTGCAGCGAGCGGACGTAGCGGTCGTTCGACGACCCGAAAAGACGTTTGGCGAGACCGCCGAGACCGAGCATGGGATTACCTTGGCATGGCGGCGCGCAGACGCACCGCTCCGAACCGGGCGGATTTAGGGTGTGGGCGGGGCGTCGTCAAATGAACGCCCGGCGATCCGGCGCAGATCCGGTCAGTTGGCGAGGCCGAGATAGCCGAGTTGCGCCGCCTTGAAGATGGTCTGGCTGCGGTTGACTGCGTTGAGCTTTTCGCCGGCGTTCTGGATGTGGAAGCGCACGGTGGCGTGGCTGCGCGACAGGATCAGGCTGATCTCCTTGTCGGTTTTGCCGACCGCGGCCCAGCGCAGGCACTCGATCTCGCGCTTGGTGAGCTGGCAGTCCGCCGGCAGCCACTGGCGGGTGCGCATGACCTTGACGTAGCCGCTGATGAAGCGGTGCGTCAGAAGCATCAGCGCATCGGCATGCGCCTCATATTCCGCCGACAGGTCGGTCTTCCCGCGCACGCCATAGGCGGCCATGCCGATCTGACCGAAGGGCAGATGCACCGGAATGGCGATGACGGCGCGGGTGAGCGCGCGCTTCTCGAAGTTCGAAAGGTCGATGGCGTCGAGATAGCGGTTGGGCGAACGGGTGTGGAAGCCCTCGGCGTTCACCCAGAAGGGCTCGCCCTCGTAGCGGCAGGCGCGTGCGATCGGCGAATGCAGCGCGAGCCGGGTGTCCTGCCACCACAGCTCGTGCGGCTGGGTGAAGCCGAAGACGGCGGCGGCGAGGACGTTGCCCTCGGCATCGACCATCGGCTGCTTCGAGGCGATGTTGTCGCTGATCACGCAGCGATAGCCGCCCATCTCGGAGGTGATGTCGCGCAGCGCGTCTGCGGCGGGGCGGATATCGGCGACCGAAGTGATGGAAACGACACGCGTGTCGAGGCTCAACGCCATGCGATCAACTCCCCATGTGCTGCGCGGGCCAGGTGCGCGGTTCACCCGCGGTCTGTTCGGCCCCTGTCGAATCGCAGCCTAGCATGACTGCTAGGCACTTCAAGCGCGACTCAGCAAACTTTCCGCCGCAATCGCGTCACTCTTCGCCGAACTTGTCCTCGACGAGGGCAACGAGCGCGGCAAGGGCGGCCTCGGCGTCGGGGCCGGCGGCGGTGATGCGGATCTCGTCGCCGGTCGCGGCCGCCAGCATCATCAGCCCCATGATCGAGGTGCCGTTGACGCCCGAGCCGTCCTTGGCGACCTCGATGTCGGCCGTGAAGCCGGCGGCGATGGTGACGAACTTGGCGCTGGCCCGGGCGTGGAGCCCGCGCTTGTTGCGGATGAGGACGGTGGCTTCGAGCGGTGCGCTCACGCCACCTCGCCAAGGATCTTCGAGGCGACGGAGATATATTTGCGCCCGGCTTCCTGCGCGGCGCCGACGGCGGCCTCGACCGACATCGTCTTGCGCACGCTGGCGAGGCGAATGAGCATCGGCAGGTTGACGCCGGCGATGACCTCGATGTCGCGGCCATTCATCAGCGAGATCGCGAGGTTCGACGGCGTGCCGCCGAACATGTCGGTGAGAACGACGACGCCCCGGCCGGTCTCGACCTCGCGGATGGCGGCGGCGATGTCGGCGCGGCGCGCCTCCATGTCGTCGTCGGGACCGATGCAGATGGCGGCGACCCCGGCCTGCGGACCGACGACATGCTCCATCGCCGACACGAACTCGGCCGCGAGCCGCCCGTGGGTCACCAGCACCAGTCCGATCATGCCTTCACGCTCTCTCGCTCCGGGACCCCCGGGGTCGCCGCGTCGGCGACGGGCCCCAGGTCGCGATGCACCACGGTCGGATCATAGCCCGACTCGCGCAGGTGCGCCGCCATGCGCTCGGTCACATACACGGATCGATGGCGACCGCCAGTGCAGCCGAACGCCACAGTGAGATAGGATTTCCCTTCGCGTTGATAAGCGGGGAGCAACGTCGCCAGCAGATCGGCGATCTTGGCGAAGGCCTCGTCGAAGGCCGGATCGGCGGCGATGTAGGCGCCGACCGCGGGGTCGCGGCCGGTCAGCGGGCGCAGATCGTCGACCCAGTGCGGGTTGGCGAGAAAGCGCATGTCGAAGACGAGATCGGCGTCGCGAGCGATGCCGCGGGCGAAGCCGAAGCTCATCAGCGTCACCGTCAGACGTACCGTCGAGCGCGGCGGCGAGAATTTGGTGGTGACGTTGCGCCGCAGGTCGTGAAACGTGAAGTCGGTGGTGTCGAGCAGGATGTCGGCAGCGAGGCGCAGCGGCGCCAGCAGCTCGCGCTCGCGGGCGATGCCGTCGGCGGCCGGGCGGTCCTGCGCCAGCGGATGGCGGCGGCGGGTTTCCGAGAAGCGGCGGGTCAGCTCCTCGCCCGAACAGTCGAGAAACAGGATGCGCGCCTCGACCCCGCCGGCGCGGTTGATCTCGCGGACCGTCTCGACCACGCCGTCGGCATCGAAGGCGCGGGTACGGGAATCGATGCCGACGGCCAGCGGCCGGTCGTCGCCTTCCTCGCGGTCCTTGAACTTCAGCAGGCGCTTCAAAAGCCGAAGCGGCATGTTGTCGACCGCCTCGTAGCCGAGGTCCTCCAGCGCTTTCAGCGCGGTGGACTTGCCCGCGCCCGACATGCCGGTGACGAGCAGCACGCGCGTGCGCTCGGCCAGGTTCAGGACGTCGGCGGTCTCGGTCATGCGAATGGATGTTGTAGCGGGGCGCGCGCCGCCTTCAAAGCGCGTTCCACCTTGATCGGGGCTGACGATTCGAACGGGGCGAGCGCGATCTCGGGAACGGCGATTCCGGCGAGGTCGCGGTGCGCCGGCTCGGGCAGGCGCTCGGGCGGGCGCGCCAGATCGATGACGAGCGCGACCGGGGCGATGGTGGCGGGCGTGTCGAGGATGCCGACGCCGCGCACCTCGATGCGGCCGGCGATGGTGGCGGGCGCACTGGCGATGAGGCGGCCGGCGGCAGACGTCAGTTCGACTTGATCGTCCGCGACAAGCACCGCGCCGCGGTCGATGAGGCGGAGCGCAAGATCGGACTTGCCGGCCCCCGATGGGCCGACGAGCAGCACCGCCCAGCCGTCGATGGCAACCGCGGTGGCGTGGATGCGGATCATGCCGCGGCCGGGATGTGCACGGTGAAGCAGGCGCCGCCGCTGTCGCGGTTGCGCACCTCGATGCGCCCGTCGTGCGCCTCGGCGACGGCGGCGGCGATGGCGAGGCCGAGGCCGCTGTGCTTGCCGAAATCCTCGTCGGCGGGGCGCTCGGAGTAGAAGCGGCGGAAGATGTCGTCGAGCGACTCCGGCGGAATGCCGGGG
>JADCGM010000288.1 GCA_020249025.1 Alphaproteobacteria bacterium | reverse complement strand
GACCGCAGCCACCACGGCGGGATCGAGGTCGGCGGCGGCCGGCATCGCCGCGGCGATCGCCTCCAGCTCAGGCGGTTCGAGCCCGCCCAGAAGCTGCGCCGCAGCCGCCTCGTCGAGTAGCAGCAACACGATGGCCGCGCGCATCGGGCCGGGCAGATCGAGCGCCCTCATCGCGCGGGCGCGGCGAGCAGCTGCCGGAGCGCGCGTGTGGCGGTCTGCCGATCGTCGCTCACGGCGGCGCGCAGATCCTCGATCCGCACGCGCGGCGGCGCCGGCGGCGGCAAGGTGTCGGACGGCGCCGGCGCGCGGCGCAGCAGCCGCCGGACGGCCACGAGCGCAAGGATCGCCAGCGCGAGGGTGGCGGCCGCCTTCGCTGCGAGCGGAAGCCACGGTGCCTCCCACCACGGCTGTGCCCCGGCTTCCACAGGCGGAGAGAACGGGCGGGCGACGACGGAGAGGGTATCGCCGCGCGCCGTATCGATTCCGACGGTGCCGCGCGCCAGGCGCTCGATGGCCTGAAGGTCGGCGGGTTGGAGACGCGGCGATTGGCGGACGGCGATGGCGACCGTCAGCCGTCTGACGCGCCCTTCCCGCTCGACCCGCTCGGAGGTTTCACGGCTGACATCGAACTGGCGCTGCCAGCTTTGCGCAGTCGCCCCCTGCTGCGGCGGCGCGGCGGCAGGAACAGCCGGCGGCGGCGTATTGGACAGAGCACCCGGTATCCCGGCGGGCGCGGTTTCGCTGCGGTTGTTGAGGGTGCCCTGCTCGCTGCGCAGCGCGGTCGCATCGCGGTCGACCCGCTCGGTGACGGAGCGGCTTTGCGCGCGGTCAAGTTCGACGGTGACTTCGGCCGCATAATTGGCCTCGCCGAGCACGGGGGCGAGCACGGCCGCGAGCTTGCGGCGGTAGCGGGCCTCGAGCGCAGCGGTCGCCTCCAACTCAGTAGCGGCGCCGTCGGCATCGCGGCCCGACAGCAGCCGGCCGGCGCTGTCGACCAGCGTGACCCGATCGGGAGAAAGGTTCGGGACCGCAGCGGCGACGAGATGGATGATGGCCGCGACCTCGCCCGGTGACAGCGCCCGGCCCCGGGCCAACGTGACAGCGATGGCCGCGCGCGGCTCGGCGCCGTCGCGGGCGAACAGCGAGGGCGCCTCCGCGCCGATGTGTACTCGCGCAGACGTCACCGGATCGATGGCGGCGATGGTGGCTTCGAGATCGGCTTCGCGCGCCTTCAGCAACCGCGCCTGCTCGACCGGGCGGCTGGCGCCGAGGGCGATGGCGGCGATCTGGTCGTCGCCCGAAGCGGCACCGGCCGGGAGACCGTCGGCGGCAAGCAGGATGCGTGCGCGCTGATGCTCGCTCGCGGGCACGCGGATGACGCCGGTTGCGGGATCGATCGCGGCGGCGATCCCGGCCGCGGTCAGCGCGTCGAGCATGGCGGCGCGGTCGGCATCGGCCGCGTCCGGGTAGAGCGGGCGCATCGCCGGGGTCCACAGCGCAGCGAGGATCGCGGCGGCGGCGACCAGGATCGTCCCGGCGATCGCCAGCGCCTTGAGGCGCGGCGGTGCGCGGCGGGCCGCCTCGACGAGCGGCGCAGCAGCGGCCGGCAAGCTGAAGCCCGATGCCGCCATCTCACACCGGCATGTTCATGATGTCGCGATAGGCCGACAGCAGCTTGTTGCGGACCTGAAGCGTCGCCTGAAAGGCGAGCGACGACTTCTGGCGGGCGACGACCACGCTGGCGAGATCGGCGGTGTCGCCGCGCTCGTAGGCGGCGGATAGCGCCGCGGCCTCGGCCTGCGCACCATTGACCGCCTTCATGGCGCCGTCGAGATGAGCCCCAAAGCCGCCGCCCGACACGGTCTGCCGCCATTCGGGGCGCGCGGTCAGCTCGGCGCGGAGCGCGAGCACCCGCGCAACGCCGTCGCCGGGCGCCATCACTGCAGCGCCGCTCCGGCAGGCCGGCCGCCGCGAATGCGCGCCATCTCGGCAAGCTTGTAGCGCAGGGTCCGCTCGCTGATGCCGAGGCGCGTCGCGGCCGGGAGCCGGCGGCCGCCGGTTTCGGCGAGCGCAGCCTCGATGGCGTCGAACTCGCGGTCGCGGCGGACTTCATCGAGGGTCGCGGCGGCGGGCCGGCTGGCCGTGAGCAGATCGTCGAAGACGAGCTCGGCCGGCGAAATCGCCCGGTTTCCGGCAAGCACCATGGCGCGACGCAGCACATTGTCGAGCTCGCGCACATTGCCGGGCCAGTGATGCGCCCGGAGGCGGTCGAGCCCGGCCGCGTCGATAGCGGCGAGCTGACCCGTCGCGCGCGCCTCGCGGACGAGCAGCCCGGCGATAAGCGGCAGCAGATCGCCCGGCCGTGCCGCGAGCGGGAGCAGGCGCAGGGGAAAGACGGCGAGACGATAAAAGAGGTCTTCGCGGAAGCGATGCGCCGCGACCTCGGCGGCAAGGCTGCGATTGGTGGCCGCGAGCAGTCGCACGTCGACCTTGACCGCGCTGGTGGCGCCGATCGGCAGCACCTCGCGCTCCTGCACGGCGCGCAGTAGCTTGGCCTGCAGCGGCAGCGGCATCTCGCCAACCTCATCGAGGAACAGTGTCCCGCGATGAGCGGCGCGGAACAGGCCGGGCGCCGCCTGGGCCGCCCCTGTGAACGCGCCGCGCTCATGGCCGAAGAGCATCGCCTCCAGCATCGCCTCGGGCAGCGCCGCGCAGTTGACGGCAAGGAACGGCCGCTCGGCGCGGGGCGACTGGCGATGGATGTGACGCGCCAGAACCTCCTTGCCAGCTCCGGTCGGCCCTTCGATGACGACCGCAACCTCGGAAGCCGCCACCCTTGCGGCGAGCGCAAGCAGATCGCGCGATGCCGGATCGCCTGCGTGAGGAGCGCCCGGCGGCGCATCGAGGGCGGCGGCGACATGCGGGATTAGCGCCTCCGCCATGCCGGGGGTCTGGCGAAGGGCGAGATCGGGATCGCGGCGAACGGGATCGAGCAGCGGCATGCCGATACAGCCGCAAGGCGCGTGCCAATCGGGTCACACTCGGCGGCGCCCGCCAAACGGCGCTGGGCACGCGCCGGGCTGTCGGCACTGTGCCGGATTTCCGGCAGCAGATGCACGTCGCACCCGCAATGACGGCGGCGGGCGATGCGGCTT
>JADCGM010000287.1 GCA_020249025.1 Alphaproteobacteria bacterium | reverse complement strand
GGCGGATGCGGGCCGCCCGTGCGAAGCTCCCGGCTGCCCGGAGCCCGGCGAGTTCCGCGCGCCGCGCTCCAACAAGGGCGAGGGGCGAGACTGGCGCTGGTTCTGCCTCGACCATGTCCGCGAGTTCAACGCGCGCTACAATTTCTACGACGGGATGAGCCCCGACGAGATCGCCGCCGCGCAGTCGCCGCATCCGTCGTGGGAGCGGGGCACGCGACCGTTCGCCTCCAACGCCAGTGTCGCGGGCGACGGCATCGCCGATCCGCACGGCATCCTGAAGGAGCGCTACGGCGTCGGCGCCTTCGCCCGCGCCGCGAGCAAATCGGGCAAGCCGGTGAGCGCCAAGGACCGCCGCGCCCTATCGGTTCTGCAACTGGACGCGGAGGCGAGTTTCGCCGACATCCGCGCCCGCTACAAAGACCTTGTGCGGCGCTACCACCCGGATTCGAACGGCGGCGACCGTGCCTTCGAAGGCAAGTTGCAGGACGTGATCGATGCCTATACGCACCTGAAGTCCGCACCCGCCTTTTCCGCTTGATCCCTGACTGACGAGACCCGCCTTGGCCACGAACCCCGCCACCTTCGATCCGCACCACGTCGGCACCGCGATGGACGCGCCCGACACCTCTGTCGACGCCCGCGAGCTGTTCGGCGTCGACGTCGACCTCAAGGTGCCCGCCTTCTCGGTCCGCGACGAGCGCGTGCCCGATCTCGACGACACCTATGTCTTCGATCCGGACACCACGCTCGCGATCCTCGCCGGCTTCGCGTTCAACCGCCGCGTGATGATCCAGGGCTATCACGGCACCGGCAAGTCGACCCACATCGAGCAGGTGGCGGCGCGGCTCAACTGGCCGTGCGTGCGCATCAACCTCGACAGCCACATCAGCCGCATCGATCTCGTCGGCAAGGACGCGATCGTGCTGCGCGAGGGCAAGCAGGTCACCGAGTTCCGCGAAGGCCTGCTGCCGTGGGCGCTGCAGACGCCGACCGCGCTCGTCTTCGACGAATATGACGCGGGCCGCCCCGACGTGATGTTCGTGATCCAGCGCGTGCTCGAGGTCGAGGGCAAGCTGACGCTGCTCGACCAGAACCGCGTCATCCGCCCGAACAAGTTCTTCCGCCTGTTCGCAACCGCCAACACCGTGGGTCTCGGCGACACGACCGGCCTCTATCACGGCACCCAGCAGATCAATCAGGGCCAGATGGACCGCTGGTCGATCGTGACGACGCTCAACTATCTGCCTGCCGAGACCGAGGTCGACATCGTCTCCAAGAAGGCGACCAATCTCGACAAGAAGACGATCGCCAACATGGTGCGCGTCGCCGACATGACGCGGCAGGGCTTCATCGCCGGCGACATCTCGACCGTCATGAGCCCGCGCACGGTGCTGACCTGGGCGCAGAACGCCGCGATCTTCAACAATCTCGGCTTCGCGTTCCGCGTCTCGTTCCTCAACAAGTGCGACGAGGCCGAGCGCGGGCTGGTCGCCGAATATTATCAGCGCGTCTTTGGCGAGGACCTGCCCGAGAGCGTGGCGGTCAAGGGGCGCAAGTGAGCGCGGACTGGCAGCTCGCGCAGATCAACGTCGGGCAGCTCGTCGCGGCGGAGGGCGATCCTCAGGTCGCGGACTTTTTCGCCGATCTCGACCGCATCAACGCGATCGCCGACACGAGCCCCGGCTTCGTTTGGCGGCTGGTCGGCGACGGCGGCAACGCCACCGACATCGCGGTCGCGCCCGATCCGCGGTTCATCGTCAACATGTCGGTCTGGGCGTCAGCCGAGGCGCTGTTCGAGTTCGTCTACCGCAGCGGCCACACCGGCGTGATGTCGCGCCGCCGCGAATGGTTCGAGCGGCCGCCGGGCGCCTATCAGGCGCTGTGGTGGGTGCCCGCTGGCCACCGGCCGAGCGTGGAGGAAGGCCTGTCGAAGCTGTGGCTGCTCGACCGCTACGGGCCGTCGCCGCGTGCCTTCACCTTCAAGACGCGCTACCCCGCCCCGGGCGAGGACGCCGCGCCGGTCGACATGCGCCCCGATCCGTGGTGCGTCGGCCACGCCTAGGACCGATCCGGTGGCCGATCCCAATCCGCTCGAAGATCTGCGGCAGGCGCTCGGGGCGACGCTCCGGGCGATGGGCCATGCGCGCGAGGCCGAGGTCAGCTACACCGCCGACAAGCCGGGGATGACCGGCGAGCAGGCGCGCGTGCCGCAGCCGGCGCGCACGCTGCCGCCCGACCAGCTCGCCGAGGCGCGCGGCTGGGCGGACGCCTTCGCTCTGAAGAAGCGCCACCATGACGCCAAGCTGCATGCGGCGGGCCTTCCGGCGCCGGGGCTGCCGCGCGACGTGTTCAACGCGGTCGAGCAGGCGCGGGTCGAGGCGGTCGGCGCGCGCGACATGGCGGGCGTCGCGGTCAACCTGCGCGGCATGACCGAGGCGCGGCTGCGCGGCGATCCGATCGCGCGCGCCCGCACCGCGGCGGAAGTACCGCTGGCGACGGCGGTGCAGCTCATCGTCCGCGAGCGGCTGACCGGCGACGCGGTGCCGGCGGCCGCGGCCAACGCGGTCGAGATGGTTCGCGCCGACATCGAGGCGAAGGCCGGCGCGCATCTCGACGAGCTCGCCGCCAATCTCGACGATCAGGCGGCGTTCGCGGGCACGATGAAGCGCGTGCTCGTCGATCTCGGGCTGGCCGAGGACGAGAACGACGGCGACGAACAGGACGACAACGAGTCCGAGGACGACGAGCAGCAGCAGGAGGGCGAGGACGACAGCGACGACCAGTCGGACAACGACCAGTCGGGGCAGGATTCCTCGGTCGAGACGCGCGCCGAACAGTCGGACGACGCCTCCGACGAGCAGCAGCAGTCCGAAGCCGAGATGGACTCGGACATGATCTCCGACGCCGAGTTCGACGACGACGGCGACGAAGGGCTGACCCCGTGGCGGCCGAACAGCGCGCTCTCCGACCTGCCGCCCGATTTCGACTACAAGGCCTACAGCGAGGCGTTCGACGAGATCGTCGGGGCCGAGGATCTGTGCGATCCGGAAGAGCTGACGCGGCTGCGCGCCTATCTCGACCAGCAGCTGACGCATCTGCAGGGCGCGGTGACCAAGCTCGCCAACCGGCTCCAGCGCCGGCTGCTCGCGCAGCAGAACCGCGCCTGGGACTTCGATCTGGAGGAAGGCCAGCTCGATGCGGCGCGGCTGACCCGGATCGTCGTCAACCCGATGCATGCGCTGAGCTACAAGCGCGAGCGCGACACCGATTTCCGGGACACCGTCGTCACGCTGCTCATCGACAATTCGGGTTCGATGCGCGGGCGGCCGATCTCGATCGCGGCGATCTGCGCCGACATCCTGGCCCGCACGCTCGAACGCTGCGCGGTGAAGGTCGAGATTCTGGGCTTCACGACGCGGGCGTGGAAGGGCGGACAGGCGCGCGAGAAGTGGCTCGCCGACGGCCGGCCGGTGAAGCCCGGCCGCCTCAACGACCTGCGCCACATCGTCTACAAGACGGCGGACGCGCCGTGGCGGCGGGCGCGCAAGAACCTCGGGCTGATGATGCGCGAGGGATTGCTCAAGGAAAACATCGACGGCGAGGCGCTGCTCTGGGCGCACACGCGGCTGATCTCACGGCCGGAGGACCGACGCATCCTCATGGTCATCTCGGACGGCGCGCCGGTCGACGATTCGACGCTGTCGGTGAACACCGGCAACTATCTGGAGCGCCACCTGCGGCAGGTCATCGGCTGGATCGAGGGCCGCTCGCCGGTCGAGCTCATCGCTATCGGCATCGGCCATGACGTGACGCGCTATTATGCGCGCGCCGTCACCATCATGGACGCCGAGCAGCTGGGCGGGACGATCATCGAACAGCTCGCCCAGCTGTTCGAGGAAGACAAGCGCGGCGGCCGCGGCGCGCGCCGCTGACGCGCCACCAGCCGGCCGCTGTCAGGCCGCCCGGCGGCGGCGGCGGGCGAGCGCCGTCAGTCCGACCCCGGCGCCGAAAAGCACGAACGCCGCCGGCTCGGGAACCGCCTGCGATCCGAGCGACACCTGGGCCGGCGCGTTCATCTGGACGTTGAGAGTCTCATAGCCCAGGCTGTTGCCCATGGGGTCGTAGTCATAGCGGTAGTAGTTCCGGTAGAAGTTGAACGAATAGACCTGCGACGTCGGCACGAACTCGGGGATCTGATATCCGTCGACGACCGAGGTGACCTCAGACCCGTCGATCCCGAAGCTGATCGTCTCGCACCCCGTCGACCGGATGTTCTGATTGTTCGTATCCCAATAGGTCTGGGTGCAGATTGTCACCCCCAAATCCGTGGACCCCGGGTTTGCCGCGGGGTTGGTGAAGCTGCGCGCATAGAAGTTGGCGTTGGGGCTGGTCGACGGGACCGTGGCTGAGAAACCTAGGCCCGACAGCGAGACGGTACCGCTCAGGAACGCGCCCCCGTTGGCACTGCCCTGAAACAGAACGTAGCCGTTGAAATTCGGAAACGAATAATATTGCGCGGCCCCGAGCTGCGAGGTGTCG
>JADCGM010000286.1 GCA_020249025.1 Alphaproteobacteria bacterium | reverse complement strand
GGGATCGTTCGCGACGACCGCAGCGCGCTGGCGGCAGCCCTGGGCCGCGCCAGCGGGTGCGACCTGCTGCTGACCGTCGGCGGCGCGTCGGTCGGCGACCGCGATCTCGTGGTGCCCGCGCTGACCGAGGCGGGCGCGGACATCGATTTCTGGAAGATCGCGATTCGTCCGGGCAAGCCGATGCTGAGCGGTCGTTTGGGGGCGATGCGGGTGATCGGCCTGCCGGGCAATCCGGTCTCGGCGTACGTCTGCGCCCAGCTGTTCGCGCTGCCGCTAATTCGTGCGCTTCAGGGCTGCCCGCGCCCCGTGCCGCCGACGCTGGTTGCAGCGACAGCAGCACCGATCGCCGCCAACGGTGTTCGTCAGGACCATCTGCGCGCCCGGCTGGAGAGTAGACCCGAGGGGCTCACGGTCGAGCCTGCCGCGACCCAGGACAGCTCGATGCTGAGCGTGCTGGCCGCATCCAACGCGCTGATCGTTCGTCCGGCGAACGCCGATGCTGTCCCGGCCGGAGCGCTTGTTCCTGTTTTGCCCCTTGACAGCTTCAACGTTGAAATCTAGCTGTTCGCCATACGTTCCAGACCGGAGTTACGGCGATGCTCACGCGCAAGCAGCAGGAACTGCTCCTCTTCATCGATCAACGTCTCAAGTCCGGCGGCGTCTCGCCGTCGTTCGAGGAGATGAAGGATGCGCTGACGCTGAAGTCGAAGTCCGGCGTGCACCGGCTGATCTCCGCCCTCGAGGAGCGCGGGTTCATCCGTCGCCTGCCGAACCGGGCGCGGGCGCTCGAGGTGCTGAAACTGCCCGAGGGCGTCGCGGCGGCACCGGCGAAGAGCAACGTCGTTCAGGCCGATTTCGGCAAGAAGCCGGCGGCGGTTCCGGCGAACGACACCGTCGAGCTTCCGCTTCACGGCCGGATCGCTGCCGGTCAGCCGATCGAGGCGCTCGAGCATAACGACTCGCTGGCGGTCCCCGCCTCGCTTCTCGGACCCGGCGATCATTATGCGCTCGAGGTGTCCGGCGACTCGATGGTCGAGGCCGGCATCCTCAACGGCGACTATGCCCTGATCCGCCGCTGCGACAGCGCGCGGGACGGCGACATCGTCGTGGCGCTCGTCGACAATCACGAGGCGACGCTGAAGTATCTGCGTCACAACCGCGGCATGGTCCGGCTCGATCCGGCCAACGCCGCCTACGAGCCGCAGGTTTACCAGGCGGGTCGCGTGCAGGTTCAGGGCAAGCTCGTAGGGCTGCTGCGCCGCTACCACTAACCGGTTATGGCCGGAGTCGGGACGGGGGCGCCGGGGCGTCCCCGTTGTCGTATCGGGCCCACGGATGGTCACCGCTCCGGCGGGATACCGAGTCGACCGACGGCGGCGATAGCCGGATCGCGACGGCCCCGAGCCGTTGAAGCGCCGGTGCGTCGAGTTTCAGCCAGCGCGGCGTGCACCAGCGCGGCAGCCTCCGGTCGCTGACCACGATGTCGGCGCGCCGGCACAGCGGCTCGAACCGCGGACGGTCGATCCACCGCCGCGATCGCGTCGAGACGATGGTCCAGACGCGCCCCTCGCGGACGATCCGGATCATGCACAGGTCGGGCGTGCAGTCGGCGTCGGCGTCGTCCTCGATGGCAACGGCGCGACCGGCGGCGACCGAGTCGCTCCACATGTCGACGATGAAAGCGCCCGCCATCGGCCGGAGCAGCGCCAGCGATCCATCTGGATGACGGACCCCGAGATGGCGTCCATCGGGGCTGACGAGAATGTCCGCCGGGGGCGAGGCCGCCGCCGTCGCGAAACCCGCGATCACGAACGGCAACCCCCACCAGCGCCGGCGCGACCGCCACAGCAGGACCCAGAGCCCCCCGGCGATCGTCAGCGCGAAGGCGGCCGTCGGCCACTCGCTGGCGCGCATCACCGCCCCGGGCCAGCCGGCGGCGGCCGCCGCGAGTTCGTTGAGGAGCCCGATGCTCCAACGCAGCATCGCGAAGGCTGGCGCGCCGAGACCCATGGCGTCGAGAAGCACCGCCGCGAACAGCGCGGGCATGACAACGAAGCTGCTGAACGGAATAGCGAAGAGATTTGCAGCGACACCGTAGACGCCTTGCCGCCCGAAATGAGCGAGTGCGATCGGCGCAAGGACAAGCTCGACGGCAAGTCCCGAAACAAGAAGCGCGATCGCCCCGCGCAGCAGCCGCCGCACCAGCCCCGGGGCATCGTCGCCCGGACCGGCGAGACGTCGCCCCAGCGGCGATTCGTAGAGCGAAACGATTGCGATCACGGCTGCAAAGCTAAGCTGAAAGCTCGGGCCCATCAGGGCTTCCGGCCTCAGCAGCAGGATCAGCATCGCCGCGACCGCCACCGTGCGCAGGGAGATGGCCTGCCGCCCCAGCACCAGGCCGATGAGGACGACGATGGTCGCCAGGCACGTGCGTACCGTCGGCACCTCGCCGCCCGCGAGCAGCGTGTAAACGATGCCCGCGACAGCGGCGGCGGCGGCCGCGATCGTCTTGACCGGCCAGCGCAGCGCGATCCAGGGCGACAGGCACAGCAATCCGCGCACAAGCCCCATCACACCCGCGACCACGACGGCTATGTGGAGCCCGGAGATCGAGAGCAGATGCGCGATGCCGCTGTCGCGCCACGCCGCAGTCGTCGCCTCGTCGATCCCCCCGGTATCGCCGGTGATCAGCGCCGCCGCCACGCCACCGGCGCTGCCGCCCACCGCCTCCTGCATCCGCGCCGTGAGCCGGGCCCGGAGATCCGCCAGCCACGCCGACGCGCCGCTCGGCGGCGGCGGACCTGCCGTGACCGATACCGCCCCGAGGGCGAAGCCGGTCGCGCCGATGCCTTCGAACCAGGCGCGCCGCGCGAAATCATAGCTGCCGGGCGCGCTCGGTCCGGGCGGTGGCCGCAGCGTCGCTCGCACGGCGATCTTGGCGCCCGGCGCAACGATGAGCGGAACGTCCCCCCGCACGGAGATCCTGACCCTGTCCGGTAGCGCCCGGTTATCCGGCGCGAGCACGATCCGGACCCGGTCCCGCGCGGGTTGACGGTCGATGGCGATCACGGCCCCGGTCAGCGGGAACGCCACGATTTCGCGCGCTAGGCGCTCCGTGTTCATCCCCTCGCCACGCAGCGAGGCGACCGCCAGCCCCGCCAGCGCGATGACCCCGGCGGCGACCAGGCAGCGTCCGGCGAGGCCGCGCAGACCCAGCCCGAGCAGCGCGACGCCGGCGAACACCGCAGCGGCCGCGGGCCACTGTTCGCGCCAGGGCAGCGCGAACCAGCTCGCGACGCCGAGACCGAAGCAGACAGGGATCCACAGCGGCAGATGATCGCGCTCGGCGGCGAGCCAGGCATCGAGCCGCGCGCGCAGCGGCGGACGCGGGGCCTCCAGCCTCGCGTCGGCGGTTTGAACCGGCCCGACCGCTATGCTAGACACCGCCACCCCCGGGGTCATCCAACCAACAGTTTCGGTCAGGTCAGGCATGGGCGCAAGCGTCTCTCAGCCGGTCGTCACGCGTTTTGCGCCGTCGCCCACCGGTTATCTCCACATCGGCGGAGCGCGCACCGCGCTCTTCAACTGGCTGTTCGCGCGCCATCACGGCGGGCAGTTCCGGCTGCGCATCGAGGATACGGACCGAGCGCGCTCGACCGACGCAGCGATCGCCGCGATCCTCGACGGCATGCGCTGGCTCGGCCTCGATTGGGACGGCGAGGAGGTCTACCAGTTCGCCCGCGCCGCACGGCATGCCGAGGTCGCGCATGAGATGATCGCGCGCGGCGCGGCCTATCGCTGCTATCTGACAACGGACGAACTGGCAGCAATGCGCGCCGAGGCCGAGGCGACGAAGCAGCCGTTCCGTGTTCGCAGCCCTTGGCGCGACCGCGATCCGTCCGAAGCGCCGGCCGGCGCACCCTATGTCGTGCGCCTGAAGGCGCCGCGCGAGGGCGAGACGACGATCGATGACCAGGTCCAGGGCGCGGTCACGGTCCAGAACAGCGAGATCGACGATCTCGTGCTCCTGCGCTCCGACGGCACGCCGACCTACATGCTCGCGGTCGTCGTCGACGATCACGACATGGGCGTCACGCACGTCATTCGCGGCGACGACCACCTCAACAACGCCTTCCGCCAGCTGCCGATCATCCGCGCCATGGGCTGGCCGGAGCCGGTGTACGCCCATGTGCCGATGATCCACGGTCCCGACGGCGCGAAACTGTCGAAGCGCCACGGCGCGCTCGGGGTCGAGGCCTACCGGGATATGGGCCTGCTCCCTGAAGCGCTGTGCAACTATCTGCTACGGCTCGGCTGGGGCCATGGCGACGCCGAGATCCTGTCGACCGACGAGGCGATCCGCCTGTTCGGGCTCGAAGGTGTCGGCCGCGCGCCGGCCCGGCTCGACTTCAAGAAGCTCGAGAACTTCAACGGCCACTATATCCGGGCAGCCGGCGATGATCGTCTGACATCGCTGGCGGGTCCGCTCATTGCCTCCCGCATCGGCCGCGACCTGTCCGACGAGGAGAGCAATCTGCTGCTACGCAGCATGCCGGGCCTCAAGGAAAGAGCGAAAGATCTGAATGCGTTGGCGGATTCGGCGCTTTACCTCTTTCGCACTCGCCCAATCCCGATGGACGAGCGCGCCGCGAAGCTGCTAGAACCGCCTGCGAACGACCTGTTGAGCAAAGCTCACATGGCGTTGCGCGACTGCGCGGAGTGGCGCGCCACCGCATTGGAAGAGGCCCTGCGCGGGCTGTCCGAGCGCGAGGGTGTCGGCCTTGGCAAGTTCGCGCAGCCCTTGCGCGCTGCGCTTACCGGCTCGGTAACCTCGCCCGGGATATTCGACGTTCTCGAAGTCCTCGGCCGGGACGCGAGCCTGGGCCGTATCGAAGACCAACTGCGCTGATCGAACGGCGCGGACACGAGGGGCGAGCGAGATGAGCGAGACGGCCAAGCTGAACATCGGCGACAAGGCGCTGGAATATGCGGTCCTCAAGGGCAGCGTCGGCCCGGATGTCGTCG
>JADCGM010000285.1 GCA_020249025.1 Alphaproteobacteria bacterium | reverse complement strand
CGTCGTCGAGCGCCTGCAGCCCGAGGCTGACGCGGTTGACCCCGGCGGCTGCGAAGCCTGCAAAACGCGCCGCCTCGACGCTGGTCGGATTGGCCTCCAGCGTGATCTCGGCTTGGGGGTCGAGCCGCCACAGCCGCGCCACCGCCTCGATCACCGCGCCCGCCGTCGCCGCAGACATCAGCGAGGGCGTTCCGCCGCCGAAAAAGATGCTCGTCACCCTGCGCCCGGCGGTCAGCGCCGCCTCATGCGTCAGATCGGCGATCAGCGCATCGCGCCACGCCGCCTCGTCGATGCGCTCGCGGACATGGCTGTTGAAGTCGCAATAGGGGCACTTCGACACGCAGAACGGCCAATGGACATAGACCGCGAGCCCCTCCGCCCCGCCCGGGGCTGGCGTCACAGCGCCGCCTCGACCAGCTTCAGGAAGGCCGCGGCGCGGTGGCTGATCGCGTGCTTCTCCGTCGGCGCGATCTCGGCGAAGGTTTGCGTCCGGCCCGCCGGCACGAACACCGGATCGTAGCCGAAGCCGAGCTTGCCGCGCGGCGGCCAGGTCAGGCTTCCCGCGACGCGCCCCTCGAACAGGTCGACATGCCCGTCGGGCCAGCCGAGCGCGAGCATGCAGACGAAGTGGGCAGTGCGCGGCGCATCCGGCCCGAGCTCGGCGAGCTTGCCCTCCACCTTGCCCATCGCAAGATACCAGTCGCGGCCCGGCCCGCCTTCACGGAGGCCCGCTTCCGCCCAGTCGGCGGTGTACACGCCCGGTGCGCCGCCCAGCGCATCGACGCACAGCCCGCTGTCATCGGCGAGCGCGGGCATGCCGCTGCCCCGCGCCGCCGCCAGCGCCTTCAGCGCTGCATTCTCGGCGAAGGTCGTGCCCGTCTCCTCGGGCTCGGGCAGCCCGAGCTCGCCCGCCGACACCGGCTCGATCCCGTAGGAACCGAGCAGCGCCGAAATCTCGCTGACCTTGCCCTCATTGTGGCTAGCGATGACCAGCGGCCCGGGCAGCAGGCGGCGGACGGTCACCGCCCGGCGGCCTTCGCCTGCGCCGCGAAGATCTCGGTACAGCCGATGCGGGCGAGGCGGAGCATGCGGAGCAGCCCTTCCTCGTCATAGGGCGCGCCCTCGGCGGTCGCCTGCACCTCGACGATGCCGCCGCCCTCGACGAGGACGAAATTGGCGTCGGTCTCGGCGGCCGAGTCCTCAGGGTAGTCGAGGTCGAGCACGGCCGCGCCCTCGTAGAAGCCGCACGAGACGGCCGCGACTCGCCCCTTCAGCGGGTCCTGTTCGAGATTGTTCGCCGCCATGATCTTGTCGACCGCCAGCCGCAGCGCCACCCACGCGCCCGAGATGGCGGCCGTGCGCGTCCCGCCGTCGGCCTGGACGACGTCGCAATCGAGCGTGATCTGGCGCTCGCCCAGAAGCTTCAGGTCGGTAACGGCGCGCAAGCTCCGGCCGATGAGCCGCTGGATTTCCTGCGTGCGGCCCGACTGCTTGCCCTTCGCCGCCTCGCGATTGCCGCGGGTGTGGGTCGCGCGCGGCAGCATGCCGTACTCTGCCGTAACCCAGCCGCGCCCCTGCCCGCGCAGCCACGGCGGCAGCCGCTCCTCGACGCTGGCGGTGACGAGCACATGCGTGTCCCCGAACTTGACGAGGCACGATCCCTCCGCATGCCGGCTGACGTTCGGCGTCATCTCGATGACGCGCATCTGATCGGGCGCACGGCCGGACGGACGCATGGAAATCTCCTGAAAATGGTCGCCCGCGGTGCTTAGGCGATGCGCTCCCCTCGGAGCAAGGGACGCGCTTTTCCCCCGGTTCGGGGGAGGGGGTTTCTCCCCGTTGAGCCGGCCCGCCCGACCCCTTACATTCCCCCTCTCATGCACGCCCCGACGATCACCGAGCTGAACGACCGTGCGCGCGAGATCTTTCGCCAGATCGTCGAGGCGTATCTGGCGTCCGGCGCGCCGGTGGGGTCGCGGACGCTCGCCAAGCTCGGCGCGCTCGGGCTGTCGCCGGCCTCGATCCGCAACGTCATGCAGGATCTGGAGGAGTTGGGGCTGCTCGCCAGCCCGCACACCTCGGCCGGGCGGATGCCGACCGAGCTCGGCCTGCGCCTGTTCGTCGACGGCATGATGCAGATGTCCGAACCCGCCGCCGAGGACCGCGCCGCGATCGAGGAGCAGATCGCCCGCGCCGGACGGCCCTTCGAGGATGTGCTGGCCGCCACGACAGCGGCGCTGTCGGGCCTCGCGGCGGCGGCCGGGATCGTTCTCGTCCCCAAGGCCGAGGTCGTGCTGCGCCAGCTGAGTTTCGTGCCGATGGCCCCGGGGCGCGCGCTCGCCGTGCTCGTCGCCGCCGACGGGTCGGTCGAGAACCGCGTCGTCGATCTACCGCCGTCGCTGCCGCCCGCAGCCCTCATCCAGGCCGCCAACTACATCAACGCCCGGCTGACCGGGCTGACGCTTGCCCAGGCGGCGCAGCGGCTGCGCGCCGAGATCGACGCCGACCGCGCCGAACTGGACACGCTCGCCCGCGACGTCGTCGAGAAGGGGCTGGCGGTGTGGTCGTCGGACGGCGGCGCACAGCCCGTGCTCATCGTCCGCGGTTCGGCGAACCTCATCGATGCGGGCGCGGCAGCCGACCTCGAACGCGTCCGTTCGCTGCTGTCCGATCTCGACGGCAAGGAGGAGCTAGTGCGCGTTCTCGACGTCGCGCGCGCCGGCGAGGCGATGAAGATTTTCATCGGATCGGAGAACAAGCTGTTCTCCTTGTCCGGTTCGAGCGTTATCGCGGCTCCGTATCGCGGGGCCGGAAACCGCGTCGTCGGCGTGATCGGCGTGATCGGCCCGACGCGGTTGAACTACGCCCGCGTGGTTCCCATGGTGGACTACACGGCGAAAGCTTTGAGCAGGTTGATGGGATGACCGACGAAAATCAGACCCCTGACGAGGAACTCGGCGCGGCCGAGGCGAGCCTCGAGGAGCAGCTGGCGGCCAAGGACGCCGAGATCGCCGAGCTGAAGGACAAGGCGATGCGTGCGGCGGCCGAGGTCGAGAACACCCGCCGCCGGCTGGAGCGCGACAAGCAGGACGCGACCGCCTACGCCGTCACCGGCTTCGCGCGCGACCTCCTCGGCGTCGCCGACAATCTCAAGCGCGCGCTCGACGCGATCCCGCACGACGTGCGCGAGGACGAGACGATCAAGAAGATCGTCACCGGTGTCGAGATGACCGAAAAGGAACTGCAGTCGATCATGGGCCGCCACGGCATCGCCCGGGTCGAATCGGTCGGCCACAAGCTCGATCCCAACAAGCATCAGGCGATGCTCGAGGTCGAGCATGACGAGCATGAGCCCGGCACCATCGTGCAGGAGCTGCAGGCCGGCTACGTCATCAAGGACCGGCTGCTGCGCCCCGCGCTCGTCAGCGTCGCCAAGGCGAAGGCCGACGCCGCCTGATCGGCGGCGGAACCGCGGCGGTCAGGCCTTGCGCCGCCGCCGCGCCAGTCCCAGGCCGAGCAGCCCCGCGCCGAACAGACCGACGGTGGCCGGCTCCGGAACCGGATTGCCACCACCTCCGCCGCCGCCGCTGGAGGGCGTATCGCTCATGAACGTGCTGAAGAAGTGGTCGCCTGACCCAAGCCCGGCGCTTCCGGCGAACGGACCGGCAGGCGCATTGGTGCGGCCCCAGCCCTGACCGCCGGCGTAATTGTCGGCGCCGGTGCCGGCCCAGCCGCCGAAGGGGTTCAGCGGGCTCGTCATCGGCGCCACCAGCGAGATCGCGAAAACATCGCCGACGTTGAACTGGATGTTGGCGGACGACACGTCCACCGACACGACATGATAGGAGAACGCCCCCTGCGGCGTGTTCCAGATCGGCACATTGACGCCGAAGGTGCCGAGCGCCTGCGAGTCGTTGGCGTTGATCACGCCATTGGTGACCGAGCGGATGCGCAGCTGCCAGTTGGTGACGTCGTTGGCGCCGATCATCAGATCGACCTTGTTGAGATAACCGGCCACGCCGACGGTCACGGTCTGCGCAGCGTCCCAATAGAGTCCGGGAACATTGTGGATCGGCGTTCCGGGAAAGCTGCCGGGAGTGACCATGTTGCTCTGGTCGAGAACCACGGCGGCGGAGACCGGCGCAGCAACAGCGACGATCGAAACGGCGGCAAGAAGATGGCGCAT
>JADCGM010000284.1 GCA_020249025.1 Alphaproteobacteria bacterium | reverse complement strand
CGTCCAGCTCGTCCGCGCCGCCGACATCCTGCTCGCCGACCTCGACGCGCTGCTGGCGGTGATCAAGCGCCGCGCTTTCGAGCACAAGCTGACGCCCACCATTGGCCGCAGCCACGGCATCCATGCCGAGCCGACGACCTTCGGGGTGAAGCTGGCGCAGGCCTATGCCGAGTTCGAGCGCTGCCGCATCCGCCTCGTCGCCGCGCGCGCCGAGGTCGCCACCTGCGCGATCTCAGGGGCGGTCGGCACCTTCGCCAACGTCGACCCGCGGGTCGAGGCGCATGTCGCGGCCAAGCTTGGGCTCGCCGTTGAGCCCGTGTCGACGCAGGTCATCCCGCGCGACCGCCATGCCATGTATTTCGCGACGCTGGGCGTCATCGCCTCTTCGGTCGAGCGGCTGGCGACCGAGATCCGGCACCTGCAGCGCACCGAGGTGCTGGAGGCCGAGGAGTATTTCTCGCCGGGGCAGAAGGGCTCCTCGGCGATGCCGCACAAACGCAATCCGGTGCTGACCGAGAATTTGACCGGCCTCGCCCGTCTGGTGCGCGGTTACGTCACCCCGGCGCTGGAGAATGTCGCGCTCTGGCATGAGCGCGACATCTCGCACTCGTCGGTCGAGCGGATGATCGGCCCGGATGCGACGGTGACGCTCGACTTCGCGCTGGCGCGGCTCACGGGCGTCGTCGACAAGCTCCTCGTCTATCCGGACCGGATGGCGAAGAACATGAACAAGATGGGCGGCCTCATCCACTCGCAGCGGGTGCTGCTGGCCCTCACCCAGGCGGGCGTCAGCCGCGAGGACAGCTACCGGCTGGTCCAGCGCAACGCCATGAAGGTGTGGGAATCGGACGGCGCGCTCCAGCTCCTCGACCTGCTCAAGGCCGACGCCGAGGTGACGGCGCATCTGCCGCCGTCCGAGCTCGAGGCGCTGTTCGACCTCGGCTACCATCTGAAGCACGCCGAGACGATCTTCAGCCGCGTCTTCGGCTGACCCGTCGCCTTGCGCGGCGGCTAGTGGAGTTCGCCGACGACGTCTTCGAGCTGAAGGATGAGGATGGCGCGCTCGATCTGCCGCCAGCGGCAGAAGGCGTCGAGATCGCCGTGGATGCGCGCGGCGTCCGCGTGGGTCGCCGCCTCGATCGCCGCATCGGCGCCAAGCCGGGCGATCAGCAGCGTCGCCTCATCGAAGGACGCGCGGTCGTGAACCGTCAGCATAGGCATGTTCCCCCTGCGGGCATCTTGTCCGTCTTCGGGCGCGCGGCAAGCGGGCATCACAGGGCGCTCTTGATCGTTACGGCGGCGCGTTGCCCTCGGGGCACAGTCGCGCCGGGCCGGCACGCCGGACTGGCGGCGCGGGCGGCGGCGTGGCATGGGCCGCGCAACCCCAAGGGAGATGGACAGATGGAGCGGATCGGCGGCGGCATCCTCATCGCGATCGGACTGATCGTGGGCGCAGGCATCGGCATCGCCTATCGCCAACCCTCGCTGGGCGTCGTCGGCGGGCTCGTCGCCGGCAGCATCGCTGCGCTCGCGGTGACGATCTGGGATTCGCGCCGCAAGCGTTAGGGCGTCGCGGCAGTCAGGCGAGACGCCGACCGACCCACACCACCCGGCCGATGATCGCGATACCCTCGGGGTCGCAGCCGTGCCAGCCCGGATAGGCGGGATTGTCGCTCAGGATGTCGAGCCGGCGCGAGGCCGGATTGACCGCCAGCCGCTTGACCAGCAGTGCCCCGTCGACGCGCAGCACATAGATGCCGTCGCGCAGCCGGCCGGCTGCATCGTCGGCGTCGACGACGATCTCGTCGCCGTCCGACAGCGTCGGGTGCATCGAATCGCCCGCAACGCGGATTGTCGACAGCGCCTCGACCCGGTTGGAAGCAAGGCCGCGTGCGACCGCGGCCTGGAAGGGCAGGGCGGAGGCCGCAAGCTCGTCGTCGGCGAGCGCGCCGGGCCCGGCGGATGCGCCAAGGTCGTAGCGCGGCACCAGTACGAGATCGCCCGCGGCCGGATCGGCGCGCTCGACCGGAGCCGCCAGCGGAACGGGAGCGCCGAGCAGCCGTTCGGACACGCCGAAATGGGCTGCTAGCCGTCGGCGATCCTCCTCGCTCAGCCGGCGCGGGACGCCGCGCTTGATGAACTGTTGCACATAGGCGGCGTTGCGCCCGAGCAGGCGCGACACCGAGGCATAGTCGTCCCCGCTGGAGCGGATCAGCTCGTCCAGCGTGGCGCGCACGGCGGCGCTCGTCATCGTCCGATCCCCTACTCGGCCCGATGGGGTTAATCCTATCATTGTCCCTAGACAAGTAGGATTTTGCCTATCACTTTCCGAATCGGAACATTAAGGGAACGAGGGTGATCGTCATGAACCTGCTTCACGCCATCGAACGGCATCTGGCGACGAGCGGCATCAGCGCGCGGCGATTCGGGATCGAGGTGGCGGGCGATCCGCGCCTCGTCACCGACATGCGTCGCGGGCGCGAGCTGCGCGCGCTGATGCAGGCCAAGGTGCGCGCCGCGATCGCGCGGGGGACGCACTGATGCGCGCGCTCGCCTCCGACGCGCACAGCGAGATGCTGCGCGCCATCCGCGGCCTCTGCGACGGCGATCCGCTGCTGCGCCGGCTGATCGCCGCCGGACCCGATGGCGATGCGCTCGTCATCGAGGGGCTGGCGAGCGAGGCGTGGCGCAGCGTTACCTTCGAGGGCCACCGCCACCGGCTCGAACTGGCGCTGCGCGGCGATCCGGCGACGCTGGGGCGGGCGCACGACCGGCTCGTCGCCACGCTCGGGGAGGCCGATCTGCCGCTGCGCGGGCGCTGCGTCATCGACACTAGCCTCGCCGACGCCCGCACCGAAAGCGATGCGGCCGGGGAGCGCCGGCGGCTGGTCTTCGAGCTGTTGACGCTCGAGGACTGATGCGCAGTGCCGCTCAGCCGAGCGCGGCGGCGAGATCGCCCCGGAGCTCGATCCGGATCTCGTCGAGCGCCAGCCAGCGCGCCAGCTCATCGAGTTCGGCGCGGACCGCCTCGGCGGTTGGACCCGCGGGCGCGCCGGGTTCGAGATGGGCGGCGGCGACGATCAGGCGGCGCGCCGCGCGATCGGCCTTCAGATCAAGGCGCGCGGCGATGCGCTCGCCCATCAGGAAGGGCAGCACATAATAGCCATGCTCGCGCTTGTGCGCCGGCGTGTAGATCTCGATCCGGTAGCGGACGCCGAGCAGCCGCTCGGCGCGCTCGCGCTCCCACAGCAGCGGGTCGAAGGGGGAGACGAGGGCGGTAGCCTTGGGCCGCGGCGCCCGATGAATGCCGGCGGGCAGATAGGCGGGCTGCGCCCAGCCCTCGACCCGGGCGGGCTGAAGCATTCCGGCCTCGACCAGCTCGACGATCCGCGCGGCGGCGTCCGCCGGGCCGATCCGCCAGCAGGCGCGCAGATCGCCCGCGGTGGCGACGCCGAGCGCGCGGGCGGCGGCCTGCAGCAGGATGCGCTGGCCTCCCGCCTCGCCCGGATCGGGCCGGGCGACGGCGGCGGGAATGACTCGTTCGGGCAGGTCGTACAGCCGCTCGAACCCGCGCCGGCTGTGGGTCGTGACGAGCCCAGCGAGGAACAGCCATTCGAGCGCGCGCTTGCCGTCCGACCAGCCCCACCAGCTTCCCGTTGCCTTGCCGCCGTCGCTGAGGTCGCGCGCGGCGAGCGGGCCGCGCCGCTCGACCTCGGCCAGCACCGCATCGATGTAGTCGCGCCGTTCGGCGGCGAAGCGGCGCTGCGAGCCATAGCCGGCCGTCCCGGCGCGCGCCCGCGCCATCCGCCAGCGCAGCGCCGGCTGCAGCGCCACATCGATGAGGCAGGCTTCATGTCCCCAATATTCGAACAGGCGCCGGCGCGTGCCCCGCGCCATCGCGTCGAAGGTCGCGCTGTCATGGGCGCCGAGCCGGGCGAAGGCCGGCATGTAATGGGCGCGGGCCAGCACATTGACCGAGTCGATCTGGACCTGGCCGAGCCGGTCGATCATCGCCCCGAGCGCCGCCTGTCCCCGGCGTTGCGGGCGAGGCGTCGCCAGCCCGACCGCGGCCAGGGCGATCCGCCGCGCCTCGCGGGCGGACAGGTCGATCACGCGGCTAGTCGAGTTCGCGGCGGATGGCGGCGATGCGGGCGCGCAGATCGGGCAGCGGCATCGCCGGGCGCGGGACGGCTGCGGGGCGCAACGCCGGCATCGGCGTGACGACCGCTGCGGGCGGCGGCGGTTCGGCGACCGGCTCGGTCGCCGCCAGCGCGGGCGCCGGATCGGCGGGCGGCGCGGTCTCGGGCTGCGGCGCGACCGGCGTCGCGGGTTGCGGTGCGCTCGAGACGCGCTGGAGGGCGGCAGCGAGATCCGCCTTCCGCCGCATCAGCAGCTCGTCGATCGGCGGGCTGGCGAGCGGATCCGCGGCCTCCGCGGCGGCCGGCGGGGGCGCCACGACCGGCGCGGCCGGGGCCTCCGGCTCGGGCTCCGGGTCGGGCTGTCCAAGCTCGGCCGCAGACATGGTCGGCCAGGCGAAGGGCTCTGCCCCCGCAGCGAGAGAGGCGGCCGGCGCGGGCGTCGCGGGCGCTGGCTCATCGAGATCGCCATCGTCGTCGGCGAACTGCGGGACATAGGGCGTCTTCACGTCGGTGACGGCCGTCGGCCGGATCGGCGGCAGCGGCCCGAAAGACATCGACGTCTCGCCGCTGTCGGCCAGCGCGGCCTCGGCGGCTTCGCGCTTGCGGCGCGCCCGCTCAAGGAAGAAGCCGGGCAGCCAGGTCAGCACGAACACGACGAGAAAGGCGATGCCGGCCAGCGCCGCGCTCTGACGCGGGGAGTTGCCGAGCGAGAACATCCCGCCGGGCCGGGTCACCAGCCAGGCCGCGCCGGCGGCCGCCAGCCCCAGCACCAACGGGATCAGTCTCATCAGCAGTCGGAACATCCGCAAAGCCCCCTCTTAGCCCCGCATCGATACCAGACGTTGATACACCGGAACATAGCGCGCCGCGCTCATGTCCCAGTTCCGCTCGCGCTCGACATAGGCCTTGGCGACGGCGCGGCGCTCGGGCCAGCGCCCGCGATCGGCGAACAGGGCCGCGAGCGACGCGGCGATCGCATCGGGATCGTCGGCCCGGAACAGCGTGCCGGTGACGCCGTCCTCGATCAGCTCTCGGTGGCCGCCGACGTCGGAGGCGGCGACGAGCTTTTCCTGCGCCATCGCCTCCAGCGGCTTCAGCGGCGTCACGAGGTCGGTCAGCCGCATGTGCTTGCGCGGATAGGCCAGCACATCGATGAGGCTGTAGTAGCGGTCGACCTCGCTGTGGGGCACGCGCCCCACGAAGCGGATGCGGTCGGCGGCAGGCGACGCGGCGGCCTGCGCCCTGAGCGCCGCCTCCATCGGGCCGCCGCCGACAAGCAGCAGCGCCGCCTTCGGCCGCGCCGCCACCAGCGCCGGCATCGCGGCGATGAGGTCGTCGAGGCCCTCATAGTCGTAGAAGGAGCCGATGAAGCCGACGACATCGGCGCCGTCGAGCCCGAGGTCGGCCCCGAGCGCGGCGTCGCGCGGCAGCGGCGTGCCGAACTGCTGCAGGTCGACGGCATTCGGCACGGCGAAGAGCTTGGCGGGATCGATGCCGCGGGCGCGCAGGTCGGTCAGCAGCCCGTCGCAGATCGCCGCGACCGCATCGGCGCGGCGGCAGGCCCAGGTCTCGAGCGACCGCGTCGCCCGGTAGCGCAGCGAGCCCTCGCGCCCGGTGCCGTTGCCGACCGCCGCATCCTCCCAGAAGGCGCGGATCTCGTAGACGAGGGGAATGCCGTGGCGGCGCGCGACGCCGCTGGCGGCGAGCGCGGTCAGCACCGGCGAATGGGCGTGGATGATGTCGGGACGGATTGTCTCGACGAGGCGGTCGAGCGCGGCGGCCGTGGCGCGCACCTCCGACAGGATCGGAAGCCGCCCGACCGGCGGCCCGGCGCGGTGGAAGACGAGACCGTCGGCGGTTTCGGGATCGGGTCCCGGCTGGCTATGCCGCGGCGTCGTCAGATGGTGCGTCTCGATCCCCAGCCGCCGTTGTCCGAGCAGCAGCGCCCGGGTGCGGAAGGTGTAGCCGCTGTGGAGCGGGAGCGAATGGTCGAGAACGTGAAGAACCCGCATCGGCGGACGGCGCTCCTGCGCAGGGGATCATCGGGGATTAGCCGGTCGCCCCGGACGCGGCAACGCAAGGCGGAACAATCGAGCCGCGCGGCGGTTGCCATCAGGGTAGTTGCGGACCCGGTGTATGGGGTGTGAAATGAGTGGGGAACAGGCGGGCCGCGGGCTCGTGTCCGTCGTCATTCCGGCCTTCAATGCGGCCGATTATCTCGAAGAATGCCTCGACAGCGCGCTGGCTCAGGACGGCGTGCCGGTCGAGATCATCGTCGGCGACGACGGCTCGACCGATGCGACGCCCGCCATCCTCGACCGCTATGCGGCCGACTTTGGGGTTCGCGTGCTGCGGCCGGGGCGCAATCTCGGGCCCTATCCGCTGCGCAACCGCTGCATCGAGGCCTCGCGCGGCGAGTTCATCGCCTTCCTCGATGCCGACGACGTCTGGCACCCCGGCAAACTTCGCGCCCAGCTCGCGGCGCTGGCGGCCGATCCCGAGGCCGGGCTCTGCCACAGCTTCATGATGCGGGTGGACAGCGCGGGGTTGCCCGAACGGCGCCTCGAACTGCATTCGGAGCGCTATTCCGGCTGGTGCTTTCCCGACATGCTGCGCGCCAACGGCGTCGGCACCAGCTCGGTGGTCGTCCGGCGGCACGTGCTCGACCGGGTCGGGCCGTTCGACGAGCGCTTCCGCTATCGCGGCGACTGGGAGCTGTGGTGCCGGATCGCACGCGTCGCGCCTTTCGCCTTCGTGGCGCGCGACCTTGTCGATTACCGCATCCACGACAGCAACATCGGCAACAACACGCGCAAGGTGCGCCGCTTCGCCCGCGACGTGCTCGACAAATTCGAGGACGAGATGGGCCTTGCCGATGACGAACTGCGCCGGTGCCTGCGGCCGGCGCGGGCCAGCTTCCACCGCGACCACGGCCTGATGGCGCTCGTCGACCGCGACCTCGATCGCGCCCGCGCCGACCTTATGGCGGCGCTCGCCTATCAGCCGGTCGACCCGACAGTGTGGATGGCGATCCTCAAGACCGTCGTCTACCGGCCGCGGCCGCGGGCGCGCTAGGGGCCGGTCTCTGGCGAAGCCGCGGCCGACCTGCTATCCGGTGATCGGGGTCTGGATCGGACACGCATGATCGACAATCTCGCGCTGATGATCGGGCATGGCCTGCTGTTCGTGGCCCTGGTCGCCGCGCTCCGGGCCGACACCCCGCCGCGTCCCAAACCGCCGCCGCGACGGTTCCAGCGGTGAGGGACCTCTTCTTTGTCGGCTTCATGCTGTTCATGTTCTACCTCGGCTTCCGCCGGGCCTACATGGGCGCGCTCTGCTACATCTGGATCGACCTCCTGCAGCCGCAGGAGCAGTCCTACTATCTGATCAACACCGTCCCGATCAGCATGATCTCGGCGCTGTTCGCGGTCCTCGTCTATGTGATCGCCGACAGGGACAAGGACGTCCGAGTCACCAATGTGCAGGTGCTGATCGGCCTGCTCATCGCCTGGATGTTCGTGACGACGGCGCGAGCCGAACTGCCCGAAGTGGCGTGGGCCAAATGGGACCCGGCCTGGAAGGCGCTGGGCTTCGCGCTGTTCCTGCCGCTCGTCATCCGGACGCGCCTGCAGATCGAGGCCGCGCTGATGGTGATCGTGTTCACCGTTCTCGCTATCATGTCGTCCGGGGCGCTGAAAACCGCGCTGGGCGGCGGCGGCTACGGCAGTCTCAGCTTTCTCGTCGACCGCAATGTCGGCCTGTTCGAATCGAGCACGATCGCGACCGTGTCCGTCGGCATGATCCCGATCGCGATCTACCTCTACAAATACAACTCGCTGTTCCCGCCGAGCCTGATCACGCGGGGAATCCTCTTCTTCATCATCGCGTGCGCGATCCTGACGGTGATCGGCACCGAGGCGCGGACCGGCCTTGTCTGTCTTGCCATCGTGGCGTTCACCGAGTGGCTGCGGTCCAAGCGCAAGATGCTCTGGGTCGGCGCGGCGGCGATCGCGGCTCTGTCGGCGGTCCCCTTCCTGCCATCGACGTTTACGTCGCGGATGGGAACGATCAAGACCTACAACGAGGACCAGTCGGCCTCGACCCGCCTCGCCATGTGGGAATGGACCCTGAACTATGTCGCGTCCAACCCGCTGGGGGGCGGCTTCGGCATCTGGCGGACGAGCAAGATCGAAGTCGATCTCAAGCGGGAGAGCGAGTCGGGCAATGTCCAGAGCGAGTCGGTGCAGAAGGTGACCGACGAGGCGCGCGGCTTCCACAGCTCCTATTTCGAGATGCTCGGCGAGCATGGCTTCATCGGCTTCGGCCTGTTCCTCGCCATCTTCCTCGTGACGCTCGTGAAACTCCTGAGGCTGCGCGCACGATTCAAGGATGGAACGGACGACGCCTGGCTCGGAGAATGCGCGAGAGCGCTCGCTGTCTTCACCCTTGTCTACATGGCCGGCAGCGCCTTCCAGGCGTTGGCGATCCAGAGCACCGTCTATTACATGATGGCGCTCGCCTCCTCGCTGTCGCTCTATGTCGTGCGCCGTGACGACGCCGAGAAGAAGGCCGCCGTGCAGCCGCCGCTGATGGCCGCCCGGCGCACCGGCGTTCGCGCGGCCTGACCCCTCGTCAGCCCCGCGATCGTTCCACACACTTAACGCTTGTGCCGAGGCGTCAGGCCAGCTAGATATGAGTCGCGGTCAAATCACGCGCGAGGGGCAGCATTCGTCGGATGGGAGCAGGGTTTTCGGCGGCGGCGCTGGCCATGGTGCTGGCGTCGTGCAGCGCCGAGGAGTCCGCCCCGAAGCCGCAGGGCGAGCGCCCGGCGCTGGTCGCGGTGGCGACGGCCGAGCCGGCGGCGGGCGGCGATACCGTCCGGGCGACGGGCACCGTTCGCGCCAAGCGCGAGACCGTGCTGTCCTTCCTGACCAACGGCCGCATCGCCGCCGTGCTCGTGGAGGACGGCGACCGGGTCGCCAAGGGGCAGTTGCTGGCCCGGCTCGATCCGATCGAGGTCGAGACCAACACCGCCGCCGCGCGCGCCGATGCGCAGCGCGCCAATGCCGATCTCAAGCGCGTCCGCGAACTGTTCGAAAAGGGCTGGGCGCCGCGCTCGCGGGTCGACGCCGCCGAGGCCGCGGCCAGCGCCGCCAACGCCCGGCTGGCGCAGACCGGCTTCGTCGAACGCTATGCCCGCATCGTCGCGCCGACGGCTGGCATCGTCCTGCGCCGCCACCTCGAACCCGGCCAGACCGTTCAGGCGGGCACGCCGATCGTGACGCTCGGCGAGGCGACGGGCGGCTATGTGCTGCGCGCGCCGCTCACCGACGCCGATCTCGCCCGCGTCCGCATCGGCCAGACCGCGACCGTGACGCTGCAGGCGCTCGGCGGCGCGCCGCTCGCCGCGAGGGTCGTCGAGATCGGCGGCCGCGGCGACGAACGCACCGGCACCTTCGAGGTCGAGCTGGCGCTGCCGGCACGCCCCGACCTGCGCTCCGGCCTCATCGGCGACGCTCGCATCCGGGCGAACGCGGGGGCGGGGGCCGGCGACGGCGTCGTCGTGCCCGCCAGCGCGGTCTGGCAGGCGCGCGCCGATCAGGGCTTCGTCTACGTCGTCGATGCGCGGGGCCGGGCGCGCTCGCGCCTTGTCGGATTGGGCGCGGTCGATGATCGCCAGGTCGTCGTCACCTCGGGGCTGACGGCTGGCGAGACGGTCGTGATCGCTGGCATCGACCGGCTGCGCGACGGCGGGCCGGTGACGACGCGCCGGGCGGGCTGACGCATGGGGATCATCGAATTCGCGATCCGGCGCTGGCAGATCACGCTGGTGCTGTTCGCGCTGGCGTCGGCCATGGGCCTGTCGGCGGTGCTCAGCATCCCGCGCTCGGTCGACCCGCATTTCCCGATTCCGGTCGTCTCGATCATCGCCGTCCAGCCGGGCGCCGACCCGGCCGACATGGAGCAGACGATCGCCAAGCCGATCGAGGACGTGCTGCGCGGTCTCGACGACATCGACGAGATCGCCTCGACATCGAGCGACGGCTTCTCGGTGATCACCGCGGTCTTCGACTGGGGCAGCGACACCGAGAAGAATTACGACGGCGTCGTCCGCGAGGTGAACGCCATCCGCTCGACGCTGCCCAGCTCGTTGCAGCGGCTCGAATTCCGCAAGGTCCGGACGACCGAAAGCGTGGTGCTGCAGCTGGCGCTTGTCAGCGACACCGCCAGCCCGCGCCGGCTCGAGAAGATCGCCGAGGACCTGCGCGACCGCATCAACACCGTGAACGGGGTGCGCACGGCCAAGGTCTTCGGCGTCGCCAAGCCGCAGGTCACCGTCTCGATCGACTCCGGCAAGCTGTCGCAGCTCGGCATTCCCGTCACCGCGATCACCGATGCGCTGCGCAACGGCGGCGCCGATCTACCGGCGGGCGCGGTGCAGTCGGGCGTGCGCCGCTTCAACGTCGAGGCGGGCGGCGCGTTCAAGTCGATCGACGAGATCAAGGACACCCCGATCCGCGCCGAGAACGGCCGCTTCGTGCGCGTGTCGGACGTCGCCGACGTGCGCTGGAAGACCGAGGAGGTCTCGCACATCACCCGCTTCAACGGCCATCCCGCGGTGTGGATCACGGCGACGCAGAAGGACCGCGTCAACGTTCTCGATGTCCGCAACGGCATCATGAAGACGGTCGACGAGTTCCGTCAGACGCTGCCGCCCGACATGAAGATCGAGATCGGGCATGACCAGAGCCTCGATGTGAAGCGCAAGCTCGCGCAGCTCGGGCGCGACTTCCTTATCGCGCTCGGCCTCGTTCTCATCACGCTGCTGCCGCTGGGGCCGCGCGCCTCGATCGTCGTGATGGTGTCCATCCCCTTGAGCCTCGCGATGGGCGTGCTGGCGATGGATTTGATGGGCTTCACGCTCAACCAGCTGGCCATCACCGGCTTCATCGTCGCGCTCGGCCTGCTCGTCGACGACTCGATCGTCGTCACCGAGAACATCGCCCGCCACCTGCGCGAGGGAGAGGCGCGGGAATCGGCCGCGGTCAACGGCACCAAGCAGATCGCGGTCGCGGTGCTCGGCTGCACCGCGACGCTGATCTTCGCCTTCCTGCCGCTCGTGTTCCTGCCCGAGGGCGCGGGCCAGTTCACCCGCTCGCTGCCGCTCGCCGTGCTGGTGACGGTGCTTGCCTCCTACATCGTCTCGATGACGATCGTGCCCTTCCTCGCCAGCCGCTTCCTGCCCCGGCACGAGGCGCCCGAGGGCAATCGCTTCCTGCAGGCGATCCAGAGCGGCATCCACCGCTTCTACGCCCCTGTCCTGCACTGGTCGCTGACGCACCCGAAGCGCGCGCTCATCAGCGCGATGGGCCTGTGCGTCGCCGCCTTCGGCATCGTGCCTATCATCGGGTCGAGCCTCTTCCCGCCCGCCGACAGCTCCTATTTCCTCGTCGAGGTGAAGGCGCCCGAGGGCACCTCGCTGGCCGAGACCGACCGCGCCATCCGCTACGTCGATTCGGTGCTGGCGGAGGAGGAGTCGATCATCGCCCGGATGGCGAACACCGGCCGCGGCAATCCGCAGGTGTTTTACAACGTCCGCGAGGAGGCGCAGAGCACCAACATCGGCAATGTGCTCGCCGTGCTCGACGAGTTCCGCCCGGGCGAGACGGCGGCGATGCAGGACCGGCTTCGCGCCAAGTTCGACGCCTATCCGGATGCGCGCATCCTCGTGAAGGTGTTCCAGAACGGCCCGCCGATCTCGGCGCCGATCGGCGTCTACATCAACGGCCCCGATCTCGACGAGCTCAAGCGGCTGGCGGCCGAGGCCGAAAAGGCGTTCCGGACGACGCCCGGCACGCGCGACGTCGACAATCCGCTGGCGCTCGACCGCGTCGATCTCAACCTCGGGATCGATGCCGACAAGGCGGCCGCGCTCGGCGTGCCG
>JADCGM010000283.1 GCA_020249025.1 Alphaproteobacteria bacterium | reverse complement strand
GGCGGCGGTGCGGGTCGGCAATGCGATGGGGGCGGGCGAGCGCGGCGATGTCGCGCGCCGCGCCGGGCTGGCGATCGGGCTGGCGCTGGCGGCGCTGCTGCCGTGGACGGCGGCCTATCTCGCCGCGCCCCACCTGCTCGCCGCGCCCTTTTCCGACGATCCGGCGGTCCGCACCGCGGCCGTCGCGATGATCGTCGCGATGGCGGCATTTCTGTGGGCGGACGCGGTTCAGGTGGTGTCGGTGTTCGCGCTCCGCGCGGCGGGCGATCAGGTCGCGGCCGGTGTCATCCAAGCGGTGAGCTATTTCGGCGTGATGACGAGTCTTGGCTGGCTGTTCGTCCACCGGCTCGACGCCGGGCCGGCCGGAATCGCGATGGCGATGGGGCTGGGGCTCGCGACTGCGGCGGTCGCGGGCGTGCTGCGGCTGCGTTGGCTCACGAAGTCTTTCGCGACGGCGCGATAGGAGGAGACGGTGTCAGCCGTCTCCTCCTGTGCTGTTGCGGACTAGAAGTGGAAGGTCAGGCCGACCTGCGGGCGGATGCTCTGAAACGCATCGAAGGTGTCGACGGTGAAGCGGACGCGGACGCCCGATTCACCGGTGATGCCGCCGAGGCCGATGTCCTTCGGGCCAACCTCGACACCGAATCCGTAGATCTCGTTGCGGTCGTCGGCGAAGCCGCGCTTGGCCTCCACCCAGTGATAGCCGGCCCGCCCGAAGAACATGCCGGATTCGCCCACGCGGATGCCGACATGGCCGGTCACGCCATATTCGTAATCGATGTCGTTGAAGCCCTTGGCGATGTTGCCTTCGGCGCCGACGACGAGCGGGCCGAGCGGGATGTTGACGCCGGCATAGCCGCCGGCGAGCCAGCCGTTGGCGCTGCCGCCGGCCTGGAGCGGCCCCTTCGTGCCGCGGTCGAAGTCATGATAGCCGCCGAACACGCCGACATAGGGCTCGATGCCGAACGGACGGCTGCCGTCGGGGGCTGCGACCGACGCGGTCGACCCGGAGGCAGCGCCGTCGCCGTAACCAGTGCGCGACGAGGAGCCGGTGCTCGTCGTGCCATAGGTGCTGATGCCGGTGCCGTAGGTGGTGGTCCCGGTCGTGCTGGTGGCGGGGTCAGTGGCGCTCGTCGACGGCGTGGTCATGGCATCGGTCGCCGGGGTCGTCGTCTGCGGCGCAGCCGGATCGGTCATCGGGTCCGGGGTCGTGCCCATCGTGCCCGCCGGGGCCGGGGGCGAAGCGGGCGCTGGATCGGTCTGGCTGCCCATGGTCTGGGCCTGAACGGCGGCGGGGAGCAGTACGGCGGCGGCCGCGAGCAACAGCGTTTTCATCGGCGATTCCTTTACGCAACGAACGGGGACCGGCGGCTGCCGGGTCGCGGCGCACAACCGACCGGGCCGGGAAATGTTGCATCGCGCGATCCGGCGCCGGGCGGGGCTCGCCTTGACCGCGCGGCCGGTTCGGCGTAAGGCCCGGCCCGCTTTTCACACGAAAGCGCCACAACTGTTCACGTCCACGGACGTCCGCCGGTCAGCGAGGTTTCGCCCACCGGCGTTTGTCCGTTTGGGAGAAGTCGAGTGTTCGAAAGCCTGTCCGAACGCCTAGGCGGCGTCTTCGACAAGCTCCGCGGCCGCGGAGCGCTGACCGAACTCGACGTGCGCGCGGCGATGCGCGAGGTGCGCATCGCGCTGCTCGAGGCCGATGTCGCGCTTCCGGTCGTGAAGCAGTTCGTGGACGCAGCGACCGAGCGCGCGATCGGCGCCGAGGTCATCCGCTCGGTCACGCCGGGCCAGCAGGTCGTCAAGATCGTCAACGACGCGCTCGTCGAGATGCTCGGCGGCGAGGCCGAGGACCTGAACCTCGACGTGACGCCGCCCGCGGTCGTCATGCTCGTCGGTCTCCAAGGCTCGGGCAAGACGACGACGACGGCGAAGCTCGCGAAGCGGCTGACCGAGAAGGACCGCAAGAAGGTCATGATGGCGTCCCTGGACGTCAACCGGCCGGCGGCGCAGGAGCAGCTTCGCATCCTCGGCGAGCAGACGGGCGTCGCGACGCTGCCGATCATCGCCGGCCAGCAGCCGGTCGACATCGCCAGGCGCGCGATGCAGGCGGCGAAGCTCCAGGGCTTCGACGTGCTGCTGCTCGACACCGCGGGCCGCCTCCACGTCGATGCGTCGCTGATGGCCGAGATGAAGGCGGTCGCGGGCGCGAGCCAGCCGAACGAGATCCTGCTCGTCGTCGACAGCCTCACCGGTCAGGACGCGGTCAACGTCGCCCAGTCGTTTGCGGGCGAGGTCGATCTGACCGGCGTGATCCTCACCCGCATGGACGGCGATGCGCGCGGCGGTGCGGCGCTGTCGATGCGCGCCGTCACGCAGAAGCCGATCAAGTTCGCGGCGACGGGCGAAAAGCTCGATGCGCTGGAGGCGTTCGATCCGCAGCGCGTCGCCGGACGCATCCTCGGCATGGGCGACGTCGTCAGCCTTGTCGAGAAGGCCGCCGAGACCTTCGAGGCGGAAGAGGCCGAAAAGCTCGCGGCCAAGATGGCCAAGGGTCAGTTCGACATGAACGACCTGCGCAGCCAGCTCTCCCAGATGAAGAAGATGGGCGGCATGGGCGCGCTGATGGGCATGCTCCCCGGCATGGGCAAGATGGCCAAGCAGGCCGAGGCCGCCGGCGTCAACGACAAGCTCCTCGGCCGCATGGAGGCGGTGGTGCTGTCGATGACGCCCAAGGAGCGCGCCAAGCCCGAGCTGATCAACGCCAAGCGCAAGATCCGGATCGCCAACGGCGCCGGCACGACCGTGCAGGAAGTCAACAAGGTGCTGAAGATGCACCAGGAGATGGCGACCACCATGAAGCGCCTGAAGAAGATGGGCGGCATGAAGGGACTGATGGGCATGATGGGCAAGATGCCCGGCGGGCTCGGAGGGATGATGGGCGGAGGCGGCGGAATGCCGGCGCTGCCGCCCGGGTTCGACAAACTGATCAAACGATAGAATTCGACGAAAGGACTACTGACATGGCTCTCGCTATCCGTCTCGCTCGCGGCGGCGCCAAGAAGCGCCCCTACTACCGCATCGTTGTCGCCGACAGCCGCGCCGCGCGCGACGGCCGCTTCCTCGAGAAGATCGGCACCTACAACCCGCTGCTGGCGAAGGACTCGCCCGAGCGCGTCACGCTCGACACCGACCGCGCCAAGCACTGGCTGAGCGTCGGCGCGCAGCCGTCGGACCGCGTCGCGCGCTTCCTCGACGCCGCGGGCGTCGTGACCCGCGCCGCCAAGAACAACCCGAACAAGGGCAAGCCGGGCGAGAAGGCCATCGAGCGCGCCGAGGCGAAGGCCGCGAAGAAGGCCGAGCTCGAGGCGGCGCTTGCCGCCCCGGCCGCCGAGGAGGCTCCGGCCGCTGAGGAAGCCGCTGTCGAGGAGGCGCCCGCCGCCGAGGCCGCCGTCGAGGAGACCGCGGCTGCCGAGGAGGCTCCGGCCGCCGAAGAGACCGCTCAGGCCTGAGGACGACAGAGGGTGACGCAAAGCGATGCGCCGCGCGTCACCCTCGCCGCGATCGCCGGCGCGCATGGCGTGTTCGGCGAGGTGCGGCTGAAGCTGTTCGCCGAAGGGCTGGACAGCCTCAAGCGTCACAAATCGTTCGCGGCAGGCGACCGCACGCTGACGCTGAAAACGGTGAAGCCGGGCAAGCCCGACGCCATCGCCCGCTTCGCCGAGATCACCACCCGCGAGGCGGCGGAAGCCCTGCGCGGCACCCCGCTGACCGTGCCCCGCAGCGACCTGCCGCCGCTCGGCGAGGGCGAATATTACCGCACCGATCTCATCGGCTTGCCGGCGGTGACGACGGCGGGCGAGCCCTTGGGCCACGTCATCGCCGTCGAGAATTTCGGCGCAGGCGACATCCTCGACATCGAGCGCCCCGACGGAAAGACCTTCATGGTCCCCTTCCGCCCCGAAGCCGTCCCCGAGGTCGGTGAGGCCGTCGTCATTGAGCCGGCGTTCGTCGTCTGAGTCCGCCCCTATGACCTGGCCCGCCACCGTTATCACTCTCTACCCGGAGATGTTTCCCGGACCCCTCGGGCTGTCGCTCGCCGGACGGGCCATGGGAGAGGGTGTCTGGTCGCTGGAGGCGGTGCAGCTGCGCGACTTTGCGACGGACAAGCATCGCTCGGTTGACGATACGCCGGCAGGCGGCGGGCCGGGCATGGTGCTGCGCGCCGATGTGCTGGCGGCCGCCATCGATGCGGTGCGGGCGACGCGGCCCGATGCGCCGGTGCTGGCGATGACGCCGCGCGGCCGGCCGCTGACGCAGGCGCGGGTGCGCGAACTCGCGGCGGGGGCGGGAGTGACCTTGCTCTGCGGACGCTTCGAGGGGTTCGACGAGCGCATCTTCGCCGCGCGCGACGTCGAGGAGGTGTCGATCGGCGACTATGTGCTCTCGGGCGGGGAGACCGCGGCGCTCGTCCTGCTCGATGCTTGCGTGCGCCTGCTCCCCGGTGTAATGGGCGCGCCTTCCAGCGGCGAGCAGGAAAGCCACGAGGCCGGACTGCTCGAACATCCGCATTACACCCGTCCGGCTGTCTGGGACGGGCGTGCGATCCCCGAAGTGCTGCGATCGGGGGATCACGCGAAGATCGCCGCCTGGCGTACGGCTGAGGCCGAGGCGGACACACGGCTACGGCGGCCGGACCTGTGGGAGCGCTACGTCAGCGCTCGGGTCAAGTCGCCCTCTGGCGCGCGGCGCGAGAACAAGGACGAAGAGGCATGAACCTTATCCAGCAGATCGAGGCCGAGCAGATCGCCAAGGCGATGGGCTCGAAGACCCTCCCCGAGTTCCGCGCGGGCGACACGCTCCGCGTCGGCGTGAAGGTCGTCGAAGGCGAGCGCAGCCGCATCCAGTATTTCGAGGGTGTCTGCATTGCGCGCGCCAACAAGGGCATCAACAGCAATTTCACCGTCCGCAAGGTGAGCTTCGGCGAGGGCGTCGAGCGCGTCTTCCCGCTCTATTCGCCGAACGTGGACTCGGTCGAGGTCGTGCGCCGCGGCGTCGTGCGTCGCGCCAAGCTCTATTATCTGCGCGGCCGCTCGGGCAAGTCGGCCCGTATCGCCGAGCGTCGCGAGACGAAGACCGACGACGCGAAGGCCGTCGCCGCCGAATAAGGCGCGCGCACCGCGCGAACGGACTGACGGCCGTCGGGGCGACCTGGCGGCCGTTGCCGTTTGCGACATCCGCGCCTACCTCGGCGCTGATCGTTCCGGGGAGAATCATGCGCACAATCCTGCTGGCCGCGCTCGTTGCCGCGGCGCCTGCGACGGCGGCCGAACCGCTCACGCTCGACCGCGTTTTCGCCAGCCCCGATCTGTCGGGGCCGCGGCCGCGGCTGGCGAAGCTGTCGCCCGACGGGCGCTTCGCGACGCTGCTGAAATCGCGCCCCGATGATCGCGACCGCTTCGACCTGTGGGCGATCGACACCGCGACGGGCGCGGAGCGGATGCTCGTCGATTCGACGAAGCTGGCGACGGGCGCCGAACTGTCCGAAGCCGAGAAGATGCGGCGCGAGCGCGCCCGGCTCGCGGGCGTCCGCGGCATCGTCGACTATGCCTGGGCGCCGGACGCGACGCGCCTGCTGGTGCCGGTCGACGGCGACCTGTTCCTCGCCGGGCTCGACGGCGGTGTGCAGCGGCTGACGGAAGCGGCGGCAACCGAAACCGACGCCAAGGTCAGCCCGAAGGGGCGCTACGTCTCCTTTGTGCGCGACCAGAACCTGCATGTGCTGACGCTCGCCGGCGGTGCGACGCGGGCGCTGACGACGGACGGCGGCGGAACGCTGTCGTGGGGCGTGGCCGAATTCGTGGCCCAAGAGGAGATGGACCGCACCGACGGCCATTGGTGGTCGCCCGACGACACGCGCCTCGCGGTCGCGCGCGTCGATGAGAGCCGGGTGCTGGTGGTGCCGCGTGCGGCGATCGGCGCGGAAGGGACGCGCGTCTACGAGCAGCGCTATCCGAAGGCGGGGACGCCCAACGCGACGGTCGAGCTGTGGCTGATGAACCCCGACGGCTCGGGGCGGGTGAAGGCCGATCTGGGGTCCGACTCGGACATCTATCTCGCCCGCGTCGACTGGACGCCCGACGGCCGCGCGGTGCTCGTCCAGCGCCAGAGCCGCGATCAGAAGCGGCTCGACGTGCTGCGCATCGATGCGACGACGGGGGCGGCGACGACGCTGTTCACCGAAACCTCGCCGACCTGGATCAACCTCCACGACGACCTCAAGCCGCTAAAGGACGGGTCGCTGCTGTGGACGTCGGAGCGCAGCGGGATGGCGCAGGTCTATCGCTGGCGCGCCGGGCGCTGGACGCAGCTGACCGACGGCGCGCTGCCGGTCGACAAGATCGCCGGCGTCGACGAGGCGAAGGGCAAGCTGTTCTTCACCGCCTTCGCCGGCGCGGGCGCGACCGAAAAGCACCTTTACGCCGCGCGGCTCGACCGGCGGGTGACGCCGACCCGGCTGACCCAGGCGGCGGGCTGGCACGACGTCGACATGGACAAGCGCGGCACGCGCGCGCTCGTCACCGCGCAGTCGCCCGAGCAGCCGCCGCAGACCTATCTCGCGGACGCCAGCGGCACGCGGCTGGCCTGGCTGGTCGAGAACCGGCTCGATGCGACGCACCCCTATGCGCCGTTCCGCGCCGGCCATGTCGCGCCGCGCTTCGGCACGCTGAAGGCGGCGGATGGTGTGACCGATCTCGCCTATCGCCTGCTGGTGCCGCCGCAGCTCAAGGCCGGCGAGCGCGCGCCGGTGCTGATGATCGTCTATGGCGGGCCCGGCACCGGGCGGCAGGCGCGGCGGGTGTGGGGTTCGAACCTCGTCGACCAGTATTTCGCCCGCAAGGGCTGGGTGGTGTTCAGCGTCGACAATCGCGGTTCGCCCAACCGCGGCAAGCGTTTCGAGGATGCGCTCCACCGCGCCATGGGCGGCGTCGAGGTCGCGGACCAGCTCGCAGCGCTCGACTGGCTGACCGCGCAGCCCTTCGTCGATGCGAAGCGGGTCGGTGTCTACGGCTGGTCCTATGGGGGCTACATGACGCTGCGGCTGCTGGCGGCGGCGCCGGGGCGGTTCGCCGGCGGCGTGTCGGGCGCGCCGGTGACGCAGTGGGGCCTCTACGACACCCATTACACCGAGCGCTATCTCGGCAATCCGGCGATCGACCCCGCGCCTTATGCAGCGTCCGACGTGATCCCGGTCGCGACGCAGATCCGCGATCCGCTGCTGCTGATCCACGGCATGGCCGACGACAATGTCATCTTCCAGCATTCGACGTCGCTGATGGCGACGTTGCAGGGCGCGCGTCTGCCGTTCGAGACGATGGTCTATCCAGGGCAGACGCACGCGCTGTCGACCGCCAGCGCGCGCGTCTTCAACTGGATGACGATCGAGCGCTTCCTCGACCGCGCGGTGAAGGCTTCCCGCTAGCGGGCGGGTAGCACCCGCGGGTTGCGCAGGATCGCGGCGGTGGCGAGCGACACGAGCGCCGCCACCGGCGTGATCTCGAGGAAGGTCATCGGCAGCCGGTAGAGCGGGTTGCGGTATTCGGCGGCGAAGACGGCCATGTCGGCCTCGATCTTCGCGATCTCGGCCGCCGACTTGCCGGCGGCGCGCGCCTCCTCGACCATGTGCTTCGTCCACACCGCGCCGTAATCGAGCCCGGTGACGGCGAGCGTCACCTCCCAGGCGAGCGCATAGAGAACGCCCGCCACAAGGCTGATCGCCAGCCCCATGCCGAGCGCCGGCCAGAAGCCGATGACCCCGCCGAGCGCCTCGTCGCGGTGCCGCTTGACGCCGACGAAGACGAAGGAGAGCGCGACGAGCATCGACGTATAGCCGATGAGCATCCCGACCCACATCGGGGGCGGATTGTCGGCCATCAGACTTGTCGTGATCCCCATCGCGGTGCCGACGATGAGGCCGGCGATGACGCCGTAACGGAGAATGAGCTTGAGCATCGGTGGTCCCCCTGAACGATGAAAGGTGCGCCGCGGGGTGCCGTCGAACAAGCCGCCGCGTCCATCGCCCGAACGGGTGATTTTCACGAAATGCACTGGCTAGGGCAGGATTCCCAATCGCCGCGCTTCGGCCACGGCTTCGGTACGGCGGGCGGCGCCGAGCTTGTCGTAAAGGTGGGCGAGGTGGGTTTTGACCGTGTGCGGGGAGACGCCGAGCGCGCGGGCGATGCCTGCGTTCGAGCCGCCCTCGGCGAGCAGGGCCAGCACCTCGACTTCGCGGGCGGTGAGGCCGAGCGATGCCACCGCCTGCGGGTTGCCATCGAAGGGCGCGGGTGCACGCGGGCGCAGCGCTTTCGCCCCGACATAGGCCCCGAGCGCGAGGAAGGCGGCGGCGACAAGTCCGATGGTCAGTTGCTGCGGGTGCGCGCGGACGGCCTCGCGATAGTCGAGCCACTGGAGCCCAAGCGCGCCCGCCGCGAGCGCCGCGCCATAGGCGAGAGCAGCGCGCCAGGGAAACGGCGGCTTGGCTGTGGACTTGCCCATGGGGTGGGAGATT
>JADCGM010000282.1 GCA_020249025.1 Alphaproteobacteria bacterium | reverse complement strand
GCTCGACTCCGCCCAGACCGCGCTGATCATCGTCGGCGCCGTCGCGTTCATCCTCGGCCTGATCGTGGCGCGGCTGCTGTCGCCGGCGCGGCGGCGGCTGACCGTGCTCGACGCCGATCTCGCCCGGCAGCGCGCCGAGATCGACGCGCGCGACGCCCGCATCCGCGAGCTGGAACGCGAGGTCGCCTCCAGCCGCGACCAGATCCGGCCGCTGTCGGACGAGGTCGACCGGCTGCGCCGGCAGATCGCCGCGCGCCGCGAAGTGCCGGTGACGCCGGTCGCGACGACCCCGGTCGAGCCTGCGCCGCTGACCCCGGCGCCCGGCCTGCCGCCCGCGCCCGAGCCGGTGGTGCCGGCGGCCACGCCCGCCGCGCCGTTCCTCGACGCCGCGGCCGGCGCGCCCGACGATCTGACGCTGCTGAAGGGTGTCGGCGCCAAGCTTGCGGCCAAGCTCAACGAGATCGGTGTGTTCCATATCGCGCAGATCGCGGCATGGACGCCCGAGGAAGCGCAGATCGCCGACGCCAAGCTCGATCCGTTCCGCGGGCGCATCGAGCGCGACCAGCTTATCGAGCAGGCGCGCCTGCTCGCGGCGGGGCGCACCACCGAATACGAAGCACGCTTCGGAAAGATCGGCAGCTAGGCCGAGGCGGGCGGCGCGAAGGTCAGCTCGAACGCATCCCAGCCGCGCTGATACAGCTCCGCCGGAAGGTTGAGCGGCGTGCAGCGCTCGACCGCGTCGGCGGCGGCCGCCGCCATCACCGAGGCGAAGATGCGGTTGCGGGGCGTGATGCCATATTGTTCGAGCAGTTCGGGCGGTCCCGCGAGCGTGCCGTCCGGCTTCAGCCGCACGAGCAGCCGGGTCACGATCTGGCGCCCCTCGCGCCCGACGCGCGGCGCGGCGTAACAGCGGCGCACCTGATCGGCCGCCGCCTGCGTGGCGCGGGCGACGGCCTTGGGATCGGGCGGCGGCGGAGCGGCGGTGACGCGCACCGGCTGGGGCGCGGCGCAGGCGGCGAGCGCCAGCGCCGCCGCTGCGGCGAGAGGGCGGCTCACCCGGCCTTGGGCGGCTTCTTGTAGGGTACGAAGTCGCCGAGGCTGACGAAGCCCGACTCGATGTGCGAGGTCGGATCGACCAGCCGGACGATGTCGACGTTGCACAGCTGGTTGAGCGACGTGCGGGTGACGAGGATGTCGTCGCGGTCGAGCGAGACCGCACCCTGGCGCGGCCGGTTGACGTAGAGCGTGTTGCCGACCTCGTAGACGATGGCGGTGCGGTCGATGATCCGGCTCGAACGAATCTGGTGCATCGGCAGGCAGCGCACCGGCGTCCCGGCGACCCGGCCCTCGATCATCTTGGCGAGCTTCTCCTCACCCTTGGCGGCGCGATCGGCGGGCGATGCCTGCGCCGCGGTGGCGGCGATGGCGACGGCTGCGGCCGAGGCGAGAATGGTCCTGAGCGTCATGGCTTGTCTCCATGCTGTCGCGTTGGTCGGTGCTTTCGTAGCCGAAACGCGCTGAAGCGTCGATGAACAGCAACGCATCAGCCGCGGTTTCGCCGCGAGGTCGAGGATCAAGCCTCCGCAGCCAGCCGGGCGAGCGCGTCGCCCGACAGCCGCCGCACCGTCCATTCGTCCATCGCGACCGACCCGATCGATTCGTAGAAGCGGATCGCCGGTTCGTTCCAGTCGAGCACGGCCCATTCGAACCGCGCGTAGCCGCGGTCGGCCGCGATCCGGGCGAGGTGACGCAGCAGCGCCCGCCCTACCCCGGCTCCGCGCGCGGCGGGCGTGACGTAGAGGTCCTCGAGGTAAAGGCCAGGCTTGCCGGTCCAGGTCGAGAAGTTGCGGAACCACAGCGCGAAGCCGACCGCCGCGCCGTCGAGTTCGGCGAGCACGCAGGCGGCAACGGCGTCGGGTGCGAAGAGCGCCGCGTGCAGATCGGCTTCGGTCGCGACCACGGCATCGGGCTCGCGCTCATAGTCGGCGAGTTCGCGAACGAAGCGCAGCACGGTTGCAACATCGCCGGGCGTCGCATCGCGCAGGACGGGGCTCATGGTTTGCAGGCCTTGCGGGCCGCGACCGCCTCGCCGGTGAAGTCGCTGAACACGCCGTCGACGCCGGCCTTCAGGAAGGCGCAGATCTCGGCCTGAAGATCGCCGCGCCCGCGCGGATCGGCGGAGGACCGATGTCCGGCGGGCAGGAAGTAATTCTCGGCGCGGAACGTCCACGGGTGAACGACGAGTCCGGCGGCATGGGCGTCACGGACCAGCGAGGTCGGTCCGGTCAGCGCGCCGGCGGTGTCGCGCGGAATGACGAGGTTCTTTTCCGGGCCGATGCCGGCGGCATAGGCCGAGATCCGCTTCAGGCCTGCGGGCGTCACCATCGCGCCATAGGTCGTACCCGGCCGGTCGGCGGGCGACTCGGTGGCAGACCCCACCAGCTGGACGAGGCGCAGCTTCGTCTTTGTCGCCAGCCGTTCGAGATTGCCGACCTCGAACGACTGGATGAACACCGGATCGCTGCTGCGGGTGAAGCCGGCGGCCTTCAGATCGGCGAGCAGCGGCGCATCGAAGCCTTTGCCGAGCGCCTCGAAATAGCTGGGGTGCTTGGTTTCCGGATAGACGCCGACGCCGCGCCGCTTCGCCAGCGCCAGCACCTCGGCGAAGGTCGGGATCTGATACTGCCCGTCATGGGCGGTCGAGCGCAGCTGCGGCAGCCGCTCGCGGGCGCGCAGCGTCTTCAGCTCGGCGAGCGTGAAATCCTCGGTGAACCAGCCGGTGACGCTCTCGCCGTCGATGGTCTTGGTGCGCTTGCGGTCGGCGAACTCGGGGCGCAAAGCAACATCGGTGGTGCCGCCGATCTCGTTCTCGTGGCGCGCGACAAGGACGCCGTCCTTCGTCGGCACCAGATCCGGCTCGATGAAGTCCGCGCCCTGCGCGATCGCCAGCTCATAGGCGGCGATCGTGTGTTCGGGCCGCTCGCCGCTCGCCCCCCGGTGCGCAATCACCAACGGCGCCGCCGCCAGCATCAGCATCTCGACCAGCATGGTTCCGTCATCCTCCCGCTCCGATTCCGTCGGCTCTTTTGGCCAACCTATGTGACATCCGCGCGGGGGGCGAGAGGGGCCGCTGAACTGTCGGGCTCCGCAATCGTTTCAGCGGCGATGCGCCCGCGCCCCATTGTCCATATCGGCGTCCACAAGACCGCGACGAGCTGGTTCCAGCAACACTGTTACCCGCATGTCCGCTCGCACCGGGTGATCGACCGGATTGCGGTGCGGCGGGCGTTTCTCGGCCCGACCGCCTTTGGCTTCGAGCCGGCGGCGGCGCGTGCCGCGCTCGGCCTCGACGAGGATGACGCGCTGCCCGCCCTGATCTGCGAGGAGGATCTGTCGGGCGTGCTGCACAACGGCGGGCTGACGAGCGCGCTGATCGCCAAGGAGGTGGCGATGCGGCTGGCGGCGACGATCCCCGATGCGCAGATCGTTATCCTCGTGCGTGAGCAGGCGGGCCTCGCCGCCGCCTGCTACCAGCAGTATCTGCGCGAGGGCGGGACCTATGGGCCGCGCCGCTATCTGTTTCCCGGCGACTACCGGCATCTCACCAAGGAGCGGCCGTTCAAGACGCCGCGATTCGAAGTCTCGCAGTTCGCGCATGCCGGGCTCGTCGGCTGGTACGATGCGCTGTTCGGGCGCGAGAACGTCCATGTCTTCGCCTATGAGGCGTTCGCGCGCGACCGGGAGCGCTTCCTCGATTCCTTCCGCTCGGCGCTGGGGCTGGAGGTCGCGCCGCTGCCGCCGTCGCCGCGCGTGAACGCCTCCTATGGGCGCGGTCTGATCCCGCTGGCGCGCGTGCTCAACGGGTTCACCGAACGCTCGGTCGCCGACAAGCGGACGCTCGTCCACATCCCCTATTGGTATCCGGTTCGCAAACGCCTGCTCGAAGGGCTGGCGACCATGCCGCTGTTCGGCCGGCCGCCGAGCCCGGCGGCGCTGTTCGGCGGCGATGCGGTGGCGTGGCTGCGCGGGACGTTCGCCGCCGACAATGCCCGGCTGGCGGCGCGGATGGGGGTCGATCTTGCCGCGCTCGGCTATGCGCTCGCCGCCCCGCCTGCGCCGAAGCCGCAACGGCATCCGCTGCTGGCGGCGCTGCGCAACTAGCGCCCGGGCGGCCCGGAAGCCGCTTGCCCTCGCCGCCCGCGCCTCCCACCTTGGGGGCTCGCAAGGAGACCCGCATGACCACCGAAATCGCCACCTTCGCCGCCGGCTGCTT
>JADCGM010000281.1 GCA_020249025.1 Alphaproteobacteria bacterium | reverse complement strand
TCGGTGACGCCCGTTTCCTCGCCGCCCATGATGCCGCCGATGTCGTGAACGCCGCGGTCGTCGGCGATGACGGTCATCGTCGCATCGAGCGTGTAGGTCTTGCCGTTGAGCGCCAGCACCGTTTCGCCGTCACGCGCGCGCCGCGCCACGATCGGCCCGCTGAGCTTGCCGAGATCGTAGACGTGGAGCGGGCGGCCGCGGTCCATCGAGATATAGTTGGTGATGTCGACGAGCGCCGAGATCGGGCGCAGGCCAACCGCGCGCAGCCGCTGCTGCAGCCAGGCCGGCGACGCTCCGTTCGAGACCCCGCGCACCACGCGGCCGAAAAAGGCCGGGCAGCCTTGCGCGTCGTCGGTGCGGATCTCGATGGGGCACGGGAAGCCGCCCTCGATGGCCGCGACCGTTCCGGCCTTCAACGTGCCGACGCCCGCCGCCGCCAGATCGCGCGCGATGCCATGGACGCCCATGCAATCCTGCCGGTTGGGCGTGATCGCAACCTCGATCACCGGGTCGCCAAGGCCTGCCCAGTCGGCATAGCCGCGCCCGACCGGAGCATCGGCGGGAAGCTCGATGATGCCGTTGTGCTCGTCGGAAAGCTCCAGCTCGCGCTCCGAACACATCATGCCGTGCGATTCGACGCCGCGGATGGCGGCGACCTTCAGCGTCAGGTCGGAACCGGGAACATAGGCCCCCGGCGCGCCGAACACGCCGACGAGGCCTGCGCGCGCATTGGGTGCGCCGCAGACGACCTGCACCGGATCGCCGGCGCCGGTGTCGACGCTCAGCACCTGCAGCTTGTCGGCCTGCGGATGCGGCGCCGCGGTCAGCACCTTGGCGATGGTGAAGGGCGCGAGCTTCTCCGCCGGATTCTCGACGCCTTCGACCTCGAGCCCGAGGTTGGTCAGCGCCACGAGGATCTCGTCGAGCGACGCCGTCGTCTCGAGATGATCCTTCAGCCACGACAGGGTGAATTTCATGCCCCGACTCCCCCGGACAGCGTGGGCACGTCGAGCGCGCGGAAGCCGTAGTGCTTCAGCCAGAGCAGATCGGCGTCGAAGAAGGCGCGCAGATCGTCCATGCCGTATTTGAGCATCGCGAGGCGGTCGACGCCGGTGCCGAAGGCGAAGCCCTGCCACTCATTGGGGTCGAGCCCGCAGGCGGCGATGACCTTCGGGTGGACCATGCCGCTGCCGAGTACCTCCATCCAGCCGTCGCTGCCGCCGACGACGCGCTGGCCGTTCACCAGCGAATAGCCGACGTCGACCTCGACCGAGGGCTCGGTGAAGGGGAAATAGCTCGGACGCAGACGCAACACGATGTCGTCGCGCTCGAAATAGGCCTTGAGGAAGGTCTCCAGCGTCCATTTCAGATGGCCGAGGTGGATGCCGCGATCGATGACCAGACCCTCGATCTGGTGGAACATCGGCGTGTGCGTCGCATCGGAGTCGGAGCGATAGACCCGGCCCGGCGCGATGATCCGGATCGGCGGCTGCTGCGACGTCATCGTGCGGATCTGCACCGGCGAGGTGTGGGTGCGCAGCAGCATGCGTGCGCCCTCCCCGTCCGTGGTGTCCGGAAAATAGAACGTGTCGTGCATCGCGCGCGCCGGATGCGATTCCGGAATGTTGAGCGCGGTGAAATTGTGCCAGTCGTCCTCGATCTCCGGACCGGTCGCAACCGCGAAGCCCATGTCGGCGAAGACCTCGGCGAGCTCGTCCATCACCTGGCTGATCGGATGGATCGAGCCCGTCGCCCCCGCCCACACCGGCATGGTGACGTCGACCGCCTCGGTCGCCAGCCGCGCATCGAGCGCCGCCGCCTCCAGCGCCGCCTTGCGCGCGCCGATGGCCGCCGACACCGCCTCGCGCAGGCCGTTGAACGCCGGGCCCTTGGCCTGGCGCTCCTCGGGGCTCATGCCGCCGAGCGTCTTCAGAAGCGCGGTGACGCTCCCCGACTTGCCCAGCGCCCGCACCCGAACCGCCTCGATGGCGTCAAGCGTCCCCGCCCCCACCACCTCGGCAAGCAGTTCGGCCTGAAGTTGATCGACGTCGCTCATCAAACTGGTACCCCGCAAACGACAAAAGGGCGCCGGCCGCCGCAGCAGCCCGCGCCCTCTCGTCCTGATCCGCTGTGGTGTTTAGGCGGGCTGGCCGAGCGCGGTCTGCGCCTGGGTCGCGATCGCCTTAAACGCCTCCGGCTCGTGCACCGCGAGGTCGGCCAGCACCTTGCGGTCCAGTTCGACGTTCGCGAGCTTGAGGCCGTGCATGAACTGGGCGTAGGTCAGCCCGACTTCGCGCACGGCGGCGTTGATGCGCTGGATCCACAGCGCGCGGAAGCTCCGCTTCTTCACCTTGCGGTCGCGATAGGCGTACTGGCCGGCCTTCTCGACCGCCTGCCGCGCGATGCGGATCGTGTTCTTGCGGCGGCCGTAGTAACCCTTGGCCTGCTCGAGCACCCGCTTGTGACGGGCGCGGGCGGTCACACCGCGCTTGACGCGTGCCATGTGTCCCCTCCCTTACTTCAGGCCGTACGGGGCCCACTGCATCACGCGGGCCGTATCGGCCTCGGCGAGAACAGTGGTGCCGCGGTTGGTGCGGATGTACTTCGAATTGTGGCTGATCAGCCGGTGGCGCTTGCCAGCGACGCCATGCTTCACCTTGCCGGTGGCGGTGAGCTTGAAGCGCTTCTTCACGCCGCTCTTGGTCTTGAGCTTGGGCATTTTCGACTCCTGACGGGTTCGTTACAGGTCGCCACGGCAGCCCACACTGGCCGGGCGACCCCGAAGGAAGGCGGCGTATAGCGGCGGCGGCGGCGAAACGCAACCGCCTGTCAGCGGTCCTCGTCCCCCTCGCCGCCGAGATCGCGGACGACGCCCGGCGAGCGTAGCAGCGCATCGATCTTGCCGGCCTCGGCGAAGCTTTCGTCGAGGCGGAAATGCAGGTCGGGGGCGTATTTGAGGTTCACGCGGCGCACGACCTCGCCGCGCAGATAGCGGACGTTGCGGCGGAGCGCGGTCAACACCTCATCGGTGTCGCCGCCACCCAAGGGCATGACGAAGGCGGTGGCGTGACGCAGGTCGGGCGAGACGCGCACCTCGGTCACCGAGACGAGATGCGTCTCCAGCACCGGATCGCGCACGTCGCCGCGCGACAGCACGTCCGCCAGCGCATGGCGCACCTGCTCGCCGACGCGCAGCGTGCGGACCGACGGCCCGCCGCCCGGCTGATCGTTGCGATGGCGCATGAACGCCCTTCCCTTCAGCGGGAGGCACGCGGACTAGAGCGTCCGCGCGCGCTCCTCGACCTCGAAGGTCTCGATGATGTCGCCGATGCGGACATCCATGTTGCCTTCGAGCACGACACCGCATTCGAGACCCGCGCGGACCTCGTTGACGTCGTCCTTGAAGCGACGGATCGAGGCGATGCCGCCGGTCCAGATGATCGTGTCGTCGCGGTTGACGCGGGCGCGCAGATTGCGCCGGATCATGCCCTCGACCACGCGCAGACCCGCGGCCTTGCCCTTGCCGGCCGGGAAGACCTCCAGCACGTTGGCGCGGCCGACGACCGTCTCGATGCGCTCCGGCGACAGCTTGCCGGCCATCGCCTCGCGGATGGTGTCGAGCAGCTCGTAGATCACGTCGTAATACTGGAACTCGACGCCGCGCTGCTGCGCGACCTCGCGCGCCTTGGCGTTGGCGCGGACGTTGAAGCCGATGATCGGCGCGTTCGACGCCGAGGCCAGCACCACGTCGGACTCGGTGATCGCGCCGACGCCCGAATGCAGCACGCGCACGCGGATCTCGTCGGTGCCGAGCTTGGTCAGCGAGCCGACGATGGCCTCGACCGAGCCCTGCACGTCGGCCTTGATGACGATCGGATATTCGACGACCTGCGTCGTCGACTTCAGCGCCGAGAACATCGCCTCCAGCGAGGACGGCGCGTTGGTCGTGCGCTTGCGCTGCGCGACCGACTGACGATAGGCCGCGACTTCGCGGGCGCGCGCCTCGTTCTCGACGACCGACAGCGGATCGCCCGCCATCGGCGCGCCCGACAGGCCGAGCACCTCGACCGGAGCCGACGGACCCGCTTCCTTGACCTGACGGCCCTTGTCGTCGAGCAGCGCGCGCACCTTGCCGCTCTCCGCACCGACGACGAAGATGTCGCCGACGCGCAGCGTGCCACGGCGGACGAGCACGGTCGCGACCGGGCCCCGCCCCTTGTCGAGCTTGGCCTCAACCACGGTCGCCTCGGCGTCGCGGTCGGGATTGGCCTTCAGTTCGAGCAG
>JADCGM010000280.1 GCA_020249025.1 Alphaproteobacteria bacterium | reverse complement strand
GCCAGTCCCCAGGCTGCGGTCTCGGATCCGCCGTTGGCGTAGCGCTCGCAGGCCACGGTCCCGTTCTCGATGACCAGGACCGATACGCCGTCTCGCGCCGCCGAATAGTCAGCCGCAGCGTCGCAGCCTGCAGGTGTCAGCGCACGCGCCGGCAATGGCGTCGCCAGGCCCGCCGCTGCTGCAGCGAGAAGCACCATCGCCCGTCCGGATTTCATCGACATCCTGGGCCCTCCTTTTGTCATATTGTCAGACAATATGTCGTTGATGTCGAGTCATCATTGGGCTTACTGTTCCGGCATGCCCGAAACCCCCGTCTTGCTCGATGCTGCCCTCTTCGACGCAGGTGCGTTCGCCGTGGGAGACGAACTGTTCGCGAGCCGCACGCTGTCGCGCCAGATCGCCGACTCGCTGATTGCCGATATCTTGACCCGGCGGATCGATCCGGGCTCGCACCTGCGCGAGATCGAACTGACCCGGCGCTTTCAGGCCAGCCGGCCCGCGATCCGCGAGGCGTTGCACCTCGTCCGCTCGACCGGGCTGATCGACGACACGCCCTGGAAAGGCGCGCGCGTCGTCGCGCTGACGCGGACCGAGCTTGTCGACATCAACGCACTGCGCGGACTGGTCTTCGGCTTCACGGCCCGCCGCGCCGCAGAGCGCATCAGCCGCGACAGCCACCTTCTTCTGGTCCGCTCGTTCGGATTGCTGACCGCGGCTGCCGATGTGAGCGCCGAGAGCTATGAACTGGCGCGGTGGCGCCTCCATCTGCAGCTGATCCGCATCGGCTGCGGCCGGCACCTCGTCGAGCGCCTCGATCATTGCTGGGAAATCGAGACGATCCGGTCTGCCGACCAGCGCGCGGCCTCCGTTGCCCGCTGGGCGCGCCTTGTCGAGCTGATCGGCCATGGCGACGCCGACGGGGCGGAAGCGCAGGCGCGCGCGATGAACGACGTCGCCAGCGCGATCGAGCTCGATGCCTACGACCGGCTTGACGGAGCCAAATGGTGCACATGATCGCCGCCGTGGCGGCTGCGGCTGCGATGGCCGCATCGCCTGCGGATGGAGAACGACTCCACGCCGACATCGAGACCTATGTCAGCCACGGCAATCATTTGGTCGGCCATGCCGGCGCGGAGCGGAGCGCAAGTTGGCTCGAAGCCCGGCTCGCGACGCTGGGCTATTCGACCGAGCGGCAGGCCTTCCGGCTGCGCCAGTTCAGGCTCCACGGACAGTCGCTACGCGCTGGCGGTCGGGAGCGCCCGGTCGCCCTGCAGTGGTGGCCTCCTGCCATCGATGGACGGATCACGGTCGAGGGACAGATCGGCGACGGTCCCGGCCGGATCGTGGTCATTCCGACCGAGGTCGGCGACCAAAGCTACCTGACGCCGGCTATCGACGCCCGGGTGCGGGCGGCCGCAGCCGACGGCGCAGCCGCCGTTCTGCTTCAGACCCGCACGTCGCTGGGCGCTGACGGCCCCTATCTCTTCAACGCGCGGGAAGCAGCCACCCCCTGGCCGGTGCCCGTGATGTCGATCGGACATGCGGATGGCATGGACCTCTCGGCCAGCAAGGCCCGAGTTCGGCTCACGGTCAGAGGCCGCTATACGGCCGTGACGGCGAGCAACGTCGTCGCGCGTCTGGACCGGCCCGGCACCGACAGGACGGTCGTGATCTCGACACCCTACACCGGCTGGGGACCCTGCGGTGGTGAACGCGGCCCGGGCATCGCGATGTTTCTCGCATTCGCGGACTGGGCGCGGGCAAACATCCCTTACGACCTCGTGTTCATCGCAACCGCCGGCCATGAGGTCGGCCACTCGGGAATGGCGACCTTCCTTAAGTCGGACCGGGCGCCGCCACCCGCAGGCACGGTGCTCTGGCTTCATCTCGGCGCGAGCATCGCAACCTATGCCGCTCCGGGATCGCGCGAGCCGAACCGGGCGACCCGCTATGTGCTCTACTCGGCCGCCATGGCGGAGCCGGCCCTCGCCCGCTTCCGCGACGCCTTCGTCCCGATCGACACCGCCGTCAACGCGTTCGGCGAAGTCGCGGACGTCAAGAAGGCCGGCTACCCGCGCCATGTCGGCTTCGCCGGCTATGGTCCGCATCACCACCTGCCAACCGATCTCGCACAATCGACCGGACCCGACATTCTCGCGGATGCGGCCAACCGAATTCTCGCGTTGTTCCAGGCTACGGTCACCGGAACGCCTCGCGATTGACACTTACCGTCCGGTAAGTAAGTGTGTCGGCGGGAGGATCGACATGACCATATTCGCTCGCCGTCTGCTGTTGGCCGCCAGCAGCCTCACGCTCGCCTTGTCTCCCGCCATGGCCGCCGGGCCGGCGGCTGCAATTGCATCCACGCCGCCGGCCCATGCAGGTCAGGCTCAGGCGCAGCGGCCGAATGTTGTCGTCATCCTCATGGACGACCTCGGCTACGCGGACGTCTCAGCCTATCACAAGGGCCGCATCCCGACCCCCAACATCGACCGCCTCGCCGGTGAAGGCGTCCGCTTCAACCAGGGCTATGTCAGCGCGCCGATCTGTTCGCCGTCGCGCGCCGGTCTGATGACCGGCCGCCACCAGCAGCGCTTCGGCTTCGAATACAACAACGGGCCGGGCCGGCTCG
>JADCGM010000028.1 GCA_020249025.1 Alphaproteobacteria bacterium | reverse complement strand
GGTGTGCGACGACGTCCTGGCCGGCATCCGCGAGCCCGCCTGGGCCCTGCGCGAACTGGCGCGGCTGCTGCGGCCGGGCGGGACGCTGACCTATGTGGTCTGCTCGCTGCTCCCCGAGGAGGGTGCGGATCAGGCCGCGGCGTTCGCGGCGCGGCACGCAGGGGTTGCGCCGGGGCGCATCGATCTTCCCGCAGGCGCGGTTGCGCCGCATCAGGCGCTGCTGACGCCGGCCCGGCACGGCTGCGACGGATTTTCCGTCTCGACATTCGCAAGGCTTTGATAGACTTTGGTGTTGAGCCTTCGGAGGGATTTCATGGCGAGTCGTTTCAGTGTTGCGGCGGTTGTCGCGCTGGCGCTGTGCGCGGGCGCTGCTGGCGCGGCGCAAGGCGATGACGCGGTCTCGCCGGTGTCGCAGCGGCTGACCCAGTCGGGCTTTGCCGCGCTGACCGCCAAGAATTTCTCGACCGCCATCGACGATTTTGAGACCGCGCTGGCGGTCGATCCGAAGAACCGCACGGCGTTCATCGGCCTCGCCCGCGTCGCGCAGGCGCAAGGCCTGCCGGGCAAGGCGGTGAAATATTATCGCGAGGCGCTTCAGCTCGATCCCAACGACCTGACCGCGCTCGAGGGCCAGGGTCAGGCGTTCGCCGAGCGCGGGGCCAAGGCCAAGGCGCAGGCCAATCTCGATCGCATCCGGACGCTGTGCCGCAGCGACTGCGCGCCCGCCCGGCGGCTGGAGACGGCGATCACCCAGACCGTCGCCGCCGCCACCCCGACCCCGGGTCCGGCGACCTCCGCGAAGAACTGACGCGCGGGGCGGGGCCAAGCCCTACCGCTTTCCTCAATAGAACGCCGTCATTCCAGCATTCGCTGGAATGAGGAGAGGGTTGGCGCAACGCCTACCCCGCGACCGCTTCCGCCAGCGCCACGAATTCCGCGACCGTCAGCGTTTCCGCGCGCCGCTCGCCGTCGATACCGCAGGCCGCCAGCGCCTCGATCCCGCCCTTCAGCCCCTTGAGGCTCGCGCGCAGCATCTTGCGGCGCTGGCCGAAGGCGGCGGCGGTGACGGATTCGAGCGTCCGGACCGGGACCGGACGCAACGGCTCGGTCGGAACGATGTGGACGACCGCAGAGGACACCTTCGGCGGCGGCGTGAAGGCCTGTGGCGGGAGATCGAGCGCGATGCGCGGCCGGCTGCGCCACTGGGCGAGCACTGACAGCCGCCCGTACGCGTCGCTGCCCGGCTGGGCGACCAGCCGCTGCGCGACCTCCTTCTGGAACATCAGCGTCAGCGACAGCCACCACGGCGGCCAGGGATCGGCGGTGAGCCAGCGCGTCAGCAGGGCGGTGCCGATGTTGTAGGGCAGGTTGGCGGCGACGTGCGTGGGCTCGCCGAGCAGCGCGCGCTCGTCGATCTTCATCGCGTCCTCGCCGACGACGCGGAGCCGGCCGGGCGCGGCCTCGCCGAGTTCGGCGAGCGCGGGCAGCGCGCGATCGTCGCGCTCCACAGCGGTGACGCGCGCGCCCGCCTTCAGCAGCGCGCGGGTCAGGCCGCCGGGGCCGGGACCGACCTCATAGACCGCCGCCCCCTCCAGCTTGCCGGGCACGCGGGCGATCCGGTCGAGCAGGTTGAGATCGAGCAGGAAGTTCTGGCCCAGTGACTTCTTGGCGGCGAGGCCGTGCTTCGCGATCGTCTCGCGCAGCGGCGGCAAGGCGGCGATCGGATGCGTCACGCGCCGAGGCGACGGCGGGCGCATTCGGCGGCGAGGCGGATCGCCGCGATCATCGCCTCGGGCCGCGCCACGCCCTGCCCGGCGATGCCGAAGGCGGTGCCGTGATCGGGCGCGGTGCGCACGATCGGCAGCCCCAGCGTCATGTTGACGCCCTCGTCGAAATGCAGCGCCTTCAACGGGATCAGCGCCTGATCGTGGTACATGCAGATGGCCGCGTCATAGGTGGCGCGGGCGTGGCTGTGGAACATGGTGTCGGCGGGCAGCGGCCCGAAGGCGTCGATCCCTTCGGCGCGAAGCTGCTCGATGGCCGGCGCGATGATCTCGATCTCCTCGCGCCCGAGCGCGCCGCCCTCGCCCGCATGCGGGTTCAAGCCGGCGACCGCGAGCCGCGGCGCGCCGATGCCGAAATCGCGCTGCAGGCCGCGCGCGACGGTGCGGGCGCGCGACAGGATTAGCTCGGTCGTCAGCTGGCGGATGGCGTCGGCGACCGACATGTGCAGCGTCACCGGCACGGTGCGCAGCGTCGGCCCGGCGAGCATCATCGCGGTGTTGTCATAGGCGATGCCGCAGCGCTCGGCGACAAACTCGGTCTGCCCCGGATGGGTGAAGCCGATGGCGTAGAGCTGGCCCTTCGACACCGGCGCGGTGACGAGCGCCGACGACACGCCCGAGCGTGTCAGGCCGGTGGCGATCTCGAGGCTGTCGAGCGCGCAGCGCGCGCCGCCGAGGTTGGGGCAGCCGGGGCTGACCGCCTCGGTGTCGACGACCTCGAACAGCGGCAGCGCCTCGTCGAACACGTCGAGCGCGGCGTCGGGCGACTCGATCGAGGCGATCGGGCCGTCCCAGACGAGTTCGAGGCTGCCGCGGTTGCCGACGGCGAAGAAGGGCGCGAGTCCCTCCTCCCGGCGGCGTGACCAGGCCTTGGCGACGATCTCGGGGCCGATCCCGGCGGGATCGCCCAGCGCAACGGCGAGCGGGCCGAGCAACGCGGGGCTTACCGGTAGTCGACGATGGCGTCGGCGCGCAGGTCGCGCAGATAGCGGCGGGCGGCACGGTTGACGCGCTCTTCCTCGAGCTGGGCGTAGACCTGGTCGAAGGACGGGCCCTGCGCCTGCGTCGGCGCATCGTCGCGGCCGCAGAGGACGAGAACGCGGACGCCCTCGCGCTGCGAGCCGAACGGCGGCGTCGCCTGGCCGATCTGCATGTTGCGCATCATCGCCTGCAGCGGCCCGGGGAGATCCTTGATGCGGACCTGATCGTTGGCGACGACATCGGCGCCGATCTCGCGGCCGACGTCCTCGGCGCGGCCGCAGCCGCCCATCGCCTGCGTCTTGTCCTGGAAGGTCTTCACGAGATCGCCCGCGGCCTTCTCGCTGGTGCCGGGCTTGAACGCGAGCGACAGCTGCTTGAGGCTCAGCAGCGCATCGTCGGGATCGGCGGCGAGCACTTTTCGGCGATCGGTCAGCGCGATGATGGCGACGCCGCCCGGCACGCGGATCGGATCGCTGACCTGCCCCTTCTGCATGCCGAGGATCTGCGCCTGGACGGGCGCGGACAGCTGCTCCGGCAGGACGTAGCCGAGGTCGCCGCCGACCGCGGCGGTCGAGGCTTCCGAGAACTGGCGGGCATAGGCGACAAAGGACGCGCCGCGGCGGATCTGCTCCACGATGCGGGCGGCGTCGGCGGCGACCTGCGCCTCGGTCTCGGGGGTAGCGGACAGGAAGATCTCGCCGACGCGGACCTGCTCCTTGCCCTTCGACGCCTCGAGCTTGTCGAGGATGGTGTTCACCTCGTCGTCGCCGACGTTGACGAACGGCTCGACGCGGCGGCGGAGCAGACGGCTCCAGGCGAGTTCGCCCTTGATCTGGCCCTTCAGAGTGTTGGCCGAGGCGCCGTTGCGGCGGAGATAGTCGGTGAACTGCGCCGGGGTCTGGCGGAAGTTTGCGGCGACGCGGGCGAAGGCCTGATCGATCTCGGCCTGCTCGACCTTCACCTCATGCTCGGAGGCTTCCTGGATCTGGAGCTTCTCGTCGATGAGGTTGCGCAGAACCTGCAGGCGGAGCCGCTCGCGCTCCTGCGGATCGATGCGGCCGCCGTTGGCGGCGACGACGAGGTTCAGCCGCTGCTCGATGTCGGTGTCGGTGATGATCTCGCCATTGACGATCGCGGTCGCCTTGCGGACCGTCGGATCGATCGGTCGGCCCATGATGGTCAGCTCGGCTTCGTTGGGCACCCGCTGGTCCGCATCCTGTGCGAACACCGGCACCGTGGCCATGACGGCGAGCGCAGCCAGCATCGGCGCGCGTCGACGCAAGTTCATTCCGTTCTCCCGGTCACTCGTTTGGCCGTCCCCGCGACCCGTGCGGGGGTGTCTAGCAGGGTCCGTAGCAGAACGGAACTGAACCGTCGCTGACGCGCCGTGACGTAGCGGTCAGCCCCACAGCTCGCGCGACGGCGGATGCATGTCGGAGCCGTCGAAGCGGATGGGATGGTCGCGATCGGCGCCGAGCAGCAGCGGCCCGTCGAGATCGACGTAGCGGCTCTGCATGCCGACGTAGAAGGCGGGCGCGACGCCCAATGACGTCGACAGCATGCACCCCGTCATCAGCTCGATCCCGCGCAGCCGCGCCGCATGCGCCAGCGCAAGCGCCTCGGTGAGGCCGCCGGTCTTGTCCAGCTTGATGTTGATGAAGGCGTAGCGGCCGATCGCGGCGCCCAGCGTCTCGCGGTCGTGGATGGTCTCGTCGGCGCACAGGGGCACGGGTGAGCGCACGCCGTCGAGAAGATGGTCCTGACCGGCGGGCACCGGCTGCTCGATGAGCTCGACCCGCAGCTTCTGGAGGGCGGCGGCCTTGGCCTCGATGTCCTCCTTCGCCCAGGCCTCGTTGGCGTCGACGATAAGGCGGGCGTGCGGCGCGCCGCGGCGGACGGCGGCGACCCGGTCCTCGTCGCCCTCGCCGGAAAGCTTCAGCTTGAGGAGTTCGTAGCGACCGGCCTTGCGCGCCGCCTCCTCCATCACCGTCGGCTCGCCGAGGCTGATGGTGTAGGCGGTGAGAATCGGCTGCGGGCGCGGCAGCCCGATCAGCGACCATACCGGCTTGCCGGCGAGCTTCGCCTCCAGATCCCACAGCGCGCAATCGAGGGCCTTGCGCGCGCCGCCCGCGGGCATCGCGGTGATAAGGTCCGCGCGCGATGCGCCGTCCTCGACGAGGGGGGCGGCCGCGCGCACCTGATCGGCCAGCCCTTCGGCGGTCTCGCCCAGATAGTAGATTGCGGTCGCCTCGCCCCGTCCGCTGACGCCGCCCTCGCTGACGGTCGCGGTGATGACGTCGACATGGGTCTTCGACCCGCGGGAGATGACGAACGCCCCGGCGGTGGGGAAGCGTTCGACGGCGACGGTGACGCTGCGCTTGGCCATCCCCGCCGCTTAAGCCCGGGGTTGCGGGCGTGCAACAGGTGGGTCAGACTGCCCGTCCAGCGTGTGGGGGGCAGACCGCGCGCGCAACAGGCGGGAGGGCGCGATGCCCGAGGTGATCCAACGCCACTCGGCGACGACGCGCGTCACCCACTGGATCAATGCGGCGGCGGTGATCCTGCTGCTCATGTCCGGTCTCAACATCCTCAACGCGCACCCGCGGCTCTATTGGGGCGAGGCCGGATCGGTGCACACCGCGGCATGGCTGGTGCTGTCGCCGATCCCCGACTGGGCGACGCTGCCCTCGACCCGCGACCTCGCCACCGCGCGCGGCTGGCACCTGTTCTTCATCTGGGTGCTGGTTGCGAACGGGCTGCTCTATCTCGTCTGGAATCTCGCCAGCGGCCATGTCCGCCGCGACCTGCTGCCGACGCGACAGGAGCTGTCGCCGGCGCACATCGCGCACGAGATCGCCGAACATGCCCGGCTGCGCTGGGCGACGGGCGAGGCCGACAAGCGCTACAACGTGCTCCAGAAGGCGACCTATCTCGCGGTGATCTTCGTCATCGCGCCGCTGCTGGTACTGACCGGGCTGTGCATGTCGCCGGGGTTCAACGCCATTGCGCCCTGGCTCGTCGACCTGTTCGGCGGGCGGCAGTCGGCGCGCTCGCTGCACTTTCTGGCCGCGGGCGGCATGGCCGCCTTCATCGCCATCCATGTCGCGCTGGTGTTGCTCGCCGGCCCATGGAACCTGCTGCGGTCGATGGTGACCGGGCGCTACACGGTGCGGCAGGAGACGGCGGCATGAGCGGCATCCTCCTCAACCGCCGCAACCTTATCGCTGCGGGCGGCGGGCTGCTGCTCGCGGGCTGCGACCGGCTCGGGCGCGACGCGCCGTTGTCGGACTGGCTGGGCTCGGCCGAAGGGCTGACCTACCGGGTGCAGCGGGCGCTCGGCGGCGACCGGCTGGCCCGCGAGTTCACGACCGCCGACATCTCGCCTGTGTTCAAGGCCAACGGCACGCTGCGGCCCGACACGCCCGAATATCTGCGGCTGCTCGAAGGCGGCTTCGCCGACTGGCGGCTGCGCATCGACGGGCTGGTGCGCCGCCCGCTCGAGCTGTCGCTGGCGCAGATCCGGCGGCTGCCGCAGCGCACCCAGATCACCCGCCACGACTGCGTCGAGGGCTGGAGCGCGATCGGCCAGTGGACGGGCGTGCCGCTCGCCGCAGTGCTGGCGGCGGCCGGGCTGCAGCCGGGGGCGCGCTACATCGTTTTCCACTGCGCCGACAATCTCGGCGGCGAGGCCCAGAAGGGCGGCGACCAGACGCGGGGCCGCTATTACGAAAGCATCGACCTCGCCGACGCGGTCCACCCGCAGACCATCCTCGCGCACAGCCTCAACGGCGCGCCGATCGGCGTCCCCCACGGCGCGCCGCTGCGCCTGCGCGTCGAACGCCAGCTCGGCTACAAGCACGCCAAATACCTCATGCGCATCGAGGCGGTGTCGAGCTTCGCCCATTATTCGGGCGGCAAGGGCGGCTTCTGGGAAGACCGCGGCTACGAATGGTATGCGGGGATCTGAGGATCAGCGCCGCAGCGCCTCCTCCAGGGTCTGGCGAATGAACCGCTGATAGGACATGCCCCGCTCAGCTGCGCGCGCCTTCACGGCATCGAGCAGCGGTTCGGGAACGCGCATGTTGATCTGACGGGATTTCGGCGCGAACTCGAAGCTGTGCGGCCGCATCGCCGCCAGGTCGAACTCGGACAGATCTGCCGTTTCGAGAAACGCTTCTGCGGCCTCGTCACTGGTCAGATGCGGCAGCGGCTTGCTCATGACGGGCGATCTCCTTGCGATGCATGTAACGGGCGCTGATCGGTCGGATCAGGCGGCCATCTGCCCCGTCCCGCAACGTGAACACCACGAAGATCGGGCGCGAACCACTTCCTCGACCGATGGCGAGAAAGCGGGTCTCCGCAACCGAGTGCAGCACATCGGGCGCGATCCGATGAGGATGCCTGAAGAGCGCTTCGATCTCTTCGCGGGCGACGCCGTGCTTGCCGCATTTGCCGACATTCCCGGCATCCCATTCGAACCCGGCGATTGCATCACTGGGGCGAGGTCGCAATGACATATGTATATACAGTCGTCAATACGGCGCTGCTCGCAGCCATGGTCGGCGGGTGTTCGTCGACGCTGCCGCCATTGCTTCGATGCCGCTTCCCGGCCAACCGGACGGGTGCTGGCACTGGCAACCGAATCGCTCCGGCCCTATCTGGCGGGCATGTCGTTGATTTCACGTCTGGGTGCGGCGCTGGCCGCACTGGTGGCGCTGTCGCCAGCGGCGGCCGAGGTGCGGCGCTACGAGATCGTCGTCGCTCCCGAGCGCATGGAGGTGGTGCCGGGGCGGCGCGATGCGGTCGTCGCGATGAACGGCACGGTGCCGGGGCCGGTGCTGCGCTTCACCGAGGGTGACGTCGCCGAGGTGCAGGTCACGAACCGGTTGCCGCGACCGACGACGATCCACTGGCACGGGCTGCTGCTGCCGGGCGATCAGGACGGCTCGGCGGGGTTCAACGGCTTCGAGCCGATCGCGCCGGGCGCGACCTTTACCTATCGCTTCCCGATCCGGCAGACCGGGACCTACTGGTATCATGCCCATGAGATCGACGAGCAGGCCGGGCAGTATGGCGCCCTGATCATCGATCCCAAGGGCGCCGATCCGATCGTGGCGGACCGCGAGGCGGTGATCGTCATTTCCGAGCATACGGCCGAGGCGCCGGGGCGGATCGTCCGCAACCTCAAGCGCGATGCCGGACGCTATAATTTCTCCAAGCGCACCGTCGGCGACCTGATCGCGGATGCACGCAAATTCGGGCTGTCGAAGACGCTCGCCGACCGCGCCGCCTGGGGGCGGATGCGGATGGATGCGACGGACATCGCCGATGTCACCGGCTATGCGCTGCTCGCCAACGGCAAGCCGACCGCGGCGACGCCGTGGATCGAGGCGAAGCCCGGTGAGCGGCTGCGGCTGCGGCTGATCAACGGCTCGGCGATGAGCTTTGTCGATATCCGCATTCCCGGGCTGGCGATGACCGTGGTCGCCGCCGACGGCAAGCGGGTGCAGCCGGTCGTCGTCGACGAGCTGCGCATGGGGGTCGCCGAGACCTATGACGTGATCGTCGAGCCGACGGCCGACCGCGCCTGGCCGCTGTGGATCGAGACCATCGACCGCAAGGCATCGGTGCTGGCAAGCCTCGCCCCGCGCGCCGGAATGGCGGTCGAGCAGCCGGCCTCGCGCCCGCGCCCGATCCTCATGCTGAGCGAGATGGGCCACGGCATGGACGGCAAGGCCATGCCGGCGGCGGCGACGGCCGCGCCGGTCACACCGCCGGCGACCGCAGCGATCGATCCGTCCTGCCCGCCGGAGCATGCGGCCATGGGGCATTGCACGCCGAAGGTCGCCGCCGCACCCGCGCCGCCGCCCGCAACCGACCCGTCGTGCCCGCCCGAACATGCCGCCATGGGGCATTGCACGCCGCGGGTTCCTGCCCCGGCGGCGACCGGCGGCGTGCGCAGCGGGACGGCAGTGGCGTTGGCAGCGCAGCCCGAGGGCGGCACGCCCTTCCCGCGCGTCGATTACGGCTTCGGCGCGATGCCGCCGATGGACCACAGCAAGATGGATCATGGCCCCGAGCTCGGCCGCGAAGGTGACACCGACGGATCGGGCCGGGTGTTCGGATGGGCGTCTGGTGCACCTTATGGCGCTCGGGTGCTGTCGGTTCGCGACCTCGCCTCGGCCGAGCCGCAGCGCGACACGCGCCCGCCCTCGCGCGAGATCGTCGTCCGCATCACCGGCAATATGGAGCGCTACGTCTGGACGCTCGACGGCAAGAAGTTCGGCGAGGCGCCGCCGCTGCGGGTCCGCCATGGCGAGCGCGTGCGGATCACCTTCGTCAACGAGACGATGATGGCGCACCCGATGCACCTGCACGGCATGTTCTTCGAGGTGGAGAACGGCCAGCCCATGGACCGGCTGCCGTCGAAGACGGTGATCGCGGTCGCGCCCGGCAAGACCCAGTCGATCCTGCTGACCGCTGACGAGGCCGGCGAATGGCCGCTGCACTGCCATCTGCTGTACCATATGGACGCGGGCATGATGCAGCGACTGGTGGTGGCGACCGTCGACAATCCGGACGGCACGCCGGCGCATTCGGGACACCGGCATTGAGCCGGCTTGCATTCGCGGCGGCAGCTGCGCTGCTGGCGCTCGCCGCGCCGGCGGCGGCGCAGCATGCCGGCCACGGTGCGCGTACGCTGTCGGCGACGTGGATCGAGGCCGACGTCGCGCGCGGTGGTGGCGAGACGGTCGTCAGCTGGGACGCCGAAGGCTGGGTCGGCGGCGACACCAACAAGCTCTGGTGGACGAGCGAGGGCGAGATCGGCGACGGCGATGTCGAACGCGCCGAGGTGCAGGCGCTCTACAGCCGCGCGGTCTGGGACTTCGTCGATGCGCAGGCGGGCGTGCGCCAGGATGTCGAGCCGGCGGGCACGACCTGGCTGGCGGCGGGCGTGAAGGGGCTGATGCCCTATCTGCTGGAAACCGGTGTGCACGCCTTCGTGTCGACCCGCGGCGACGTACAGCTGCGCGGGCGGCAGAGCTTCGACATCCTCTTCACCAACCGGCTGATCGGCGAGCCGCTGGCTGAGATCGAGCTCGATCTGGCGGATTCGGCCCGGCGCGGCGTGGCGAGCGGCTTCTCCCGTGTCGAGGCCGGCGGGCATCTGCGCTACGAGATCCGCCGCGGCTTCGCGCCCTATCTGACCGCGATCTACGAGCGGCGGCTGGGCGGGACGGCGCGGCTGGCGCGCGCGGCGGGCGAGAATGTGGGCGGCTGGCGCTTCGGCGCGGGGTTGCGGCTGGCGTTCTAGGCGGCCGGGCTTACAGACCGTTCTTGCGCCCGGGGTTATAGCCCGTCCTTGAAGGCTCCGTCCTTCACCTGCCGGATTGGCTGGAGCATGCTTTCGAGCAGGGTGCGCTCTCCGACGATAAGGTCGACCGCGGCGTTCATGCCGGGGACCAGCTCGTGGCCGAACTCGCGGCGGCTGCTGTCGGGGATGCGGACACGGATGCGGAAATAGCGCTCGCCGCGCTCGTCGGCGATCGAATCGGCGCTGATCTCCTGCACCACGCCTTTCAGCGTGCCGTAGACGGTGAAGTCATAGGCCCCGACCTTGACGATTGCGGGCAGGCCGAGGCGGACGCGGGCGCGGTCGCTGGGAGCGAGGCGCGCCTCGACGGTGATGGCGCCGTCGTCGGGGGTCAGCTCCATGATCTGCTCGCCGGGCTTCACGACGCCGCCGATGGTGCTGATGAAGACGCGGTTGACGCGCGCGGCGCGCGGTGCGCGGATCACGGTACGCGCGGTGCGGTCGTTGCCGGTCTCGACGACCTCGGCGAGGCGCGCGATTTCGGTGTTGGTTTCGGCGAGCTGCAGACTCGCATCGCCGCGGCTCTCGGCAATGAGCTCGCCGGCCCTGGCCTCCAGCTCGCGGATCGCAGCGCTGACGCGCGGGACGCTCAGCCGGGCGCGGGCGAGGTCGTTCTCGATCTGCTGCTTTTTCGCCTGCGCGTTGATCAGTTCGAGCCGCGAGGCGGCGCGCTTGCCGATCATGTCGTTGACGATGGCGAGTTCCTGCGCCGCCAGCTTCAGCTCGGCCTGAAGGCCGGCGATGGTGCTGTTCAGCTCGGACAGCTCGGCGCGCTTCTGCGCCGCCTGCGCCTGCACGATCTCGATGGACTGGCCGAGCTTCAGGCGGCGGGCGGCGAAGGCGGCGCGCTCGCTGGCGGTGGCGCTGTCGGCCCCGGCCGCCTGCATCGTCGCGCCCTGCGCTTCGGCCGCGAGCCGCGCGGCCTTGGCGCGCAGCGCCTCCAGCTTGATGAGCGACTCGGCGCGCTCGGCGGCGAAGCGGGTGTCGGAGATGCGCACCAGCGGCGCGCCGGCGGCGACCTTCTGCCCCTCGCGGACATAGATTTCGGAGATGATGCCGCCTTCCAGATGCTGCACGACCTGCGGATCGCCGGTCGGCACGATCCGGCCGCCGGCGCGCACCACCTGATCGATCGGCGCGACCGCCGCCCAGATCAGCAAGAGCACCAGCGCGCCGAGGCAGCCGTAGACGAAGACGCGCGGGAAGGTGGCGACCGTCGCGGTGCCGATGCGCTCGTCGATCTGCAGCTCGATGAAGCGCAGCAGGCCGTAGCGGTTCTGGCGGGGCAGGGTGGTCAAGCGCGGAGGTCTCGTGAAGGCAAGGTATAATTATGTTACGAGGGGAGACGGGCGGCTGAAAAGCCCCCCGGGCGGCGGCAGGTAAGGGGCTGGCAAGACATGGGGCGGCGATGAGCGTGCGGCCGATGCGGCACTGGCTGGCGGCGGCGGGCTGGCTGGTCGGAGGCTTCGCGGCGCTCGCCGGAAGCGCGTGGCTCGGCGGGCGCTGGCCGGCTGCGCCCGATGCGCGCGATCTCGCGCTGGCCGGCGCAGGGGCAGTTCTGATCGCAGCGGTGATCTGGCTGACGCGCGCGGTGGCGGTCCCTGCGCGCAAGGGGCGCGGGCACCGGCAGGCCGCGGTCGAGGCCGCGGCCGAGGGACTGGCGGCGCTGCCGCGCTCGCTCGTGCTGCAACGGCAGGTGACGGCGCTCACCGCGGCGGCGGCCCTGCTGGGGTGCGCCGGCGCGGGCGTCGCGCTGCTGCGCCCGGACATCACGGGCTGGATCTCCGGCGCGGCGCTCGGCGCGGCAGGGATCGCAGTGGGGGCGATCGGCTGGCGGACGGCGCGCGCGGCGACGAGCGCGGGGCGGGTCGAGGCGGCGGCGCTGCCGCGCCCCGATCTCGGGCTGCCGCAGGCGGCGTCGGGGGTGATGACGGTCACGATCCGCTACCGCCCGCTGCCGGCGATGGATCGGCGGACGATGGAGCGGCTGATCGGCAACGCCATCGCCGACGCCTTCGCCGACATGGAAGCCGGCGCACAATATGGGATGAGCGAGTCGACGCTCTACGCAGCGACCTTCCGCGACGGGGAGCCGCCGAAGGTCTGAACCGGCCCCGCCGCTGGGCAGGGCCGGTCAGGATGGCGCGACGGCCGCGCCCTTAGAACGGAACGTCGTCGTCGAGGTCGTCGTCGAACGGCTTGCCGCCGCCGCTGCCGCCCCCGAACCCGCCGGCCTTCTGACCGCCGCCGCGCGAACCGCCGCCGAAGTCGTTGGAGCGGCCGCCGCCACCGCCGAAGCCGCTGCCGCCATAATCGTCGCCGCCGCCGAAGTCGCCGCCGCCACCGCCGCCGCCTTCACCGCGGCCGTCGAGAAGCGTCAGCTCGCCGCGGAAGCGCTGGAGCACGATCTCGGTGGTGTAGCGCTCCTGGCCCTGCTGGTCGGTCCATTTGCGGGTCTGCAGCTGACCCTCGAGATAGACCTTGGAGCCCTTGCGCAGATACTGCTCGGCGACGCGGGCGAGGTTCTCGTTGAAGATCACGACCGAGTGCCACTCGGTCTTCTCGCGGCGCTCGCCGGTGGCCTTGTCGCGCCAGTTCTCCGAGGTCGCGATGCGCAGGTTGACGACCTTGTCGCCGCTGTTGAGGGACCGGATTTCGGGGTCACGCCCCAGGTTGCCGATCAGGATCACCTTGTTCACGCTTCCAGCCATACGGCCACATCCTTCGCTTGTCAGACCGACCCGCGAACGCGGGGCGGCTAGAACATATAGGGAACACGAGGCGATCCCACAAGGCCTGCGGGCGTCCCGATGCCGCAGACTAGGAGGCCCGCTGCGGATTCGCCAGCCCCGGTTCGGGCGCCGCGGCGGCTCGTGACGGCGTCGTCACGAAATTCGCGCCGCACCCTTGATTTGCCGCAAGGGCGGGCCATCTCGCGGCCACTAGCGTCGGTCTGTCGAAACTGATAATCGTTCGCAACAATGAGCTGCTCTCCGCATCCGCAACGCCATCTCGCCGACCTCGCGGCCGGTGAGCATGCCGTCATCGCCGACATCGACCGCACCGCCTGCGGCGAGGCGGTGTGGCGGCGGCTCCACGAGATGGGCTTCGACGAGGGCGTCGATGTCGAGGTGCTGCATCGCGCCCCGCTCGGCGATCCGATCGCGCTGCGCGTCGGCAACATGACGATCGCGATCCGCCGCGCCGAGGCGGCGCTGGTGCGGATCGAAGCCTCCCCGCTGCCGCTGGCCGCCGAATGACCGCGATCACCGCCGCGCTGGTCGGCAATCCCAATGCCGGCAAGACCTCGCTGTTCAATGCGCTGACCGGCGCGCGCCAGAAGGTCGGCAACTATCCCGGCGTCACGGTCGAGCGGAAGGTCGGCCCGCTGAAGCTGCCCGACGGGCGCACGGTCGAGGTCGTCGACCTGCCCGGCACCTACAGCCTCGAACCGCGCAGCCCCGACGAGGCGGTGACCCGCGACGTCGTTCTCGGTCGCCAGGCCGGCGAGCGCATGCCCGATGCGATCGTGGCGGTGATCGACGCGACCAACCTGCGCAACCACCTGCGCTTCGTCCTCGAGCTGAAGCGGCTCGGCCGGCCGATGCTCGTCGCGCTCAACATGTTCGACCTTGCCGAGCGCGACGGCCTGAGGATCGACGTCGACGCCCTCGCCGCCCGGCTCGGCGTTCCGGTCGTCCCGACCGTCGCGGTGCGCCGCCGCGGCCTCGATGCGCTCGCCGCCGAACTCGCGCCGCTGCTCGCGGGCGCGCAGACCACCGAAGCGTTGCCCCCCGCCGACATCCGCGCCCTTCAGCGCGAAGCGCGCGACCTCGCCGCCGCCGTCACGCTGTCGCAGGGTTCGGCCCGCCGCGCGACCCAGGCGATCGACCGCGTCGTCCTCCACCCGGTCGCCGGCCCCGCGATCCTCGCCGCGCTGCTGTTCCTCATCTTCCAGGCGGTGTTCGCCTGGGCCGAAGCGCCGATGACCTGGATCGAGGACGGCATCGCGCTGGCGCAGGGCTGGGTGTCGGGCGTCGTTCCGGACGGCTGGCTGCGCTCGCTCATCAACGACGGCCTGCTGGCGGGCGTCGGCTCGGTGATCGTGTTCCTGCCGCAGATCCTCATCCTGTTCGCCTTCATCATCGCCCTCGAACAGTCGGGCTACATGGTGCGCGCGGCGTTCCTGATGGACCGCGTGATGGCGCGCGTCGGCCTCAACGGCCGCGCCTTCATTCCGCTGCTGTCCTCCTTCGCCTGCGCCATCCCCGGCATCATGGCGACGCGCACCATCGACGAGCCGCGCGATCGGCTGACGACGATGCTGATCGCGCCGCTGATGACCTGTTCGGCGCGGCTCCCGGTCTATGCCGTCGTCATCGCCGCCTTCATTCCCGATCAGGCGGTCGGGGGCGTCTTCAACCTGCAGGGGCTGGTGCTGTTCGGGCTCTATGCCTTCGGAGTGATCGGCGCGCTCGTCGCCGCCTGGGCGCTGCGGCGGACGGTGACCAAGGGCGCGAACCAGACCTTCCTCATGGAGATGCCGAAGTATCAGCTGCCGGCGCTCCGCGATTTCGGCATCGGCCTCCAGCAACGCGCCTTCGCCTTCTTGAAGCGCGCAGGCACGATCATTCTCGGCGTCACCGTGCTGCTGTGGCTGGCGGTAAGCTATCCGAAGGCGCCCGAGGGCTCGACCGAAACGCAGATCGAGCAGTCGGTCGCCGGGCGTATCGGCACCGCGCTGGAGCCGATTTTCGAGCCGATCGGCTTCAACCACGAGATCGCGATCGCGCTCGTCCCCGGCCTCGCCGCGCGCGAAGTGGCGGTGGCCGCGCTTGGCACCGTCTATTCGCTGGAGGGCGACGAAACGCAGGTCGAGCAGTCGCTCGTCGAACGGTTGCGCTCGGCCTGGCCGCTGCCGACCGCGCTCGCCTTCCTCGCCTGGTATGTGTTCGCGCCGCAGTGCCTGTCGACGCTCGCGGTCGCCAAACGCGAGACCAACAGCTGGCGCTGGCCGCTGTTCATGTTCGGCTATCTGTTCGCGATGGCTTATTTCGCGGCCGGGCTGACCTACTGGACCGCGCGCGCGCTCCTGTAGCGCAAAAGACTCACCCCAGCGTGCAACTGATGCACGCATGACCCAATTTGTCGCAGACCGAATCGGATTGGGGTCAAATGCTTGCGCCGCGACTCGGCATGCGATACGCCTGCGCAACCGTGTCGGGGGGAAGCGTTCATGGTGTGTAGTCAGGCGGCAGGAAGACGGTCGGGAGCCGCCTTCACCGCCATCACCATCGCCGCGCTGCTGTGCGTCGGCCCCGCGTCGGCCCCGCGTCGGCGCAGACGCCGCCCGCCGCGCCCGAACCCGCGCCTGCGCCGGCCGCCGCGCCCGCGAACGTCGCCTCCAACGTCAACATCAATCCGAAGCGCGTCACCTTCGATGCGCTCGGCAAGACCGCGGCGGTCTACATCTTCAACCAGGGCAACGGCCCCGGCACCTTCAACATCGAGCTCATCGACCGGCTGATGCTGCCCAACGGGCAGATCATTCCCTTCGACGAGGCGCAGACCAAGCCCGAGCTGAAGCCGCTCGTCGATGCGATGAAGAGCGCCAAGGCGATGCTGCTGACGACCCCGCGGCGTGCGACGCTGCAGCCGGGCTCCGGTCAGACCATCCGCATCCGCGCCGGCGGCGCGGCCGTGCCGCCGCCGGGCGAGTATCGCAGCCACCTGACCGTCACCGCGCTGCCGCCGCCCGACACCGGCGTCACCGCCGAGCAGGCGGCCAACCAGACCGAGGGCGCGCTGTCGTTCCGCGTCACCTCGATCCTCGGCCTGTCGATCCCGGTGATCATCCGCGTCGGCCCGATCGACGTGCGCGCCGCGCTCGAAAAGCCGTCGCTCTCGTTCGAGGACATCTCGCCGGACGGCGTCGCACCGCCCAAGCGGACGCCGGTGCTGTCGCTCGATCTCGTGCGGCTCGGCGCCAATTCGCTCTTCGGCGACATCGAGGTTCGCGGCGCGAAAGAGACCGGTAACAAGCCGCCGCTCGGCGCCGTTCGTGGCATTGGCGTGTACACCGAGATCGATCGACGCCAGGTCAAGATCGCGCTCCAGCGCACGCCCGCGCCGGGCGAACAGATCGAGATCCTGTTCCGTGACGACGATACCAAGCCTGGGACGGTTCTCGGCAGGGTCACCCTGAAGGCGTCATGACCGCGGCCGACAGCGCCGGCTCGACGTCGATCGTCGCGCTGGCCGTCGCGTCGCTGGCCGCGGCGGCGCCTGCCGGTGCGCAGGACGGCGTCGCGCATCTCCAACTCGCCGCCGCCGACATCGCCGCGCTGCGCTCCGG
>JADCGM010000279.1 GCA_020249025.1 Alphaproteobacteria bacterium | reverse complement strand
CGGTCGCCGTCCTCGCGTCCGACCCGATGAAGCTCGGCGGGCTGTGGACCGCGGCGGCCGCCCGCAAGGTCGAGCGCTTCGTCGGCTTGGCCGACCTGTTCCATCTCCCGATCGTTCACCTTGTCGACAACCCGGGCTTCCTCATCGGCCGCAAGGCGGAGGAGGAAGCGACGATCCGCTGGGGCGCGCGCGCGATGTCGGCGATCTTCCAGGCCAAGGTGCCGATCTGCGCGGTCATCGTGCGCAAGGCCTATGGCGTCGCTGGCTCGGCGCACACCAACACCGGCGGGCGCCGCCATCGCTGGCGGCTGGCCTGGCCGAGCGGGGACTGGGGCTCGCTGCCGATCGCGGGCGGGCTGGAGGCGGCCTACAAGTCCGATCTCGAAGCCGCCGACGACCCCAAGGCGGCGCTCGCCGACATCAAGGCGCGGCTGGAACGGGTGCGCTCCCCGTTCCGCACCGCCGAGCGCTTCGGCATTGAGGAGATCATCGATCCGCGCGAGACCCGCGCTCAGTTGAGCGCCTTCGCCAATCTCGCCCAGCGCACGCTGGCGCCCGGCCTGAGCGCCTGGGGCTATCGCCCCTAGCCGCGCCGCAGTCCGTTGAGCGGGGCCGAGGTCACCGGATAGCCGGCGTCCGCCGGAATGGTCAGCCACGGCTCGCCGTCACGCATCGCCACCTCGGGCTGGATCATCCGCACCGGATGCGACGCGATGTGCGCCATCAGCGCCGCGACCGTCGGGTGCTGCGCCAGCCGCTCGACATTGCAGCGCGTCGGGAACAGCAGCATCGTCTCGCCCCGGTCGGCGCGCGCCAGCGCCTCGGCCGGCGTCACCCAGTGCGATTCGACCGACTCGCCGCCGTCATGGCCGGCGCTTTCCGCGGCCGGCATCACCGCAACATAGAAACGGGTGTCGTAGCGGCGCTGGTCGAGATTCTCGGGCGGGCACCAATGCGCATAGGGCGTCAGCACCCGCGCATCGAGCCGGTGCCCGACAGCATGGAGGAAGTCGCCGAAGCCCGCCTCATGCGCCACGATCCGCTTGCGCCAGCCCTCGCGCACGTCGTCGGCCACGTCCGGACCTTCGGACAGCAGCACACCGGCTTCCTCGAACGTCTCGCGCACCGCCGCCACGCGGGCCGCCGCATCGACCGGATCGAGGCCGCCGAACCCGGTCGCGACCGCCGTGTCGCCCGGCACCGCCGCATCGCTGTCGTCGACCTTGCCACCCGGGAACGCCATCATCCCGCCCGCGAACGCCATCGTCGCGGCGCGCTGCGCCATGAAGATCTCGTAGCCGTCGGGATGGTCGCGCAGCAGGACAAGGGTCGCGGCGGGCTTGGCGGGCATGCTCATGGCACGACCCTAGACCGGGCGCGGCGCCCAGCGCCTCTGGCGCATTGCATAGTGAAGGGGGACCGACGGACGATGGTGGAGCTGAGGGGAATCGAACCCCTGACCTCTGCAGTGCGATTGCAGCGCTCTCCCATCTGAGCTACAGCCCCGCACGTCGGTGGCGGGGTCTATATCGGCGCGCCCGCGCCCGCGCAACCACCTTATTCAGGACGCTCTTCCGCGCTGATCCGCTCATGGTGGCGGATCACCTCGTCGATGATGAAGCGCAGGAACTTTTCCGAGAATTCGGGATCGAGCTTCGCCGCGCGGGCAAGGTCGCGCAGGCGTTCGATCTGCCGCGCCTCGCGGCCGGGATCGGCGGGCGGGAGCCCGGACTTCGCCTTGTAGGCGCCGACCTTCTGGGTGATCTTGAAGCGCTCGGCGAGCATGAACACCAGTGCCGCGTCGATGTTGTCGATGCTGTCGCGATATTCGGCGAGCTGCGCGTCGGCGTTCATGTCGGCTCCGTGGCGGTTCGACGAAACGACATGCGCGTTTCGCGCCCTCTTGCCAAGCATAGGCTTGTCACCCTGCGGCGAGGGTCTATGTTGCGCCGCAAAGATGACCGCCACCGTTCACGATATCCGCGGGACCCGGCGCGAGCCGTCGCTCCAGCCGCTGATGACCCTTGTCGCAGCGGAAATGAACGCCGTGAATCAGGTCATCCTCGATCGCATGCAGAGCGAGGTGTCGCTGATCCCGACGCTCGCCGGCCATCTCATCGCGGGCGGCGGCAAGCGGATGCGGCCGATGCTGACGCTCGCCTGCGCCCGGCTCCTCGATTACGGCGGCACGCGCCATCACAAGCTCGCCGCCTGCGTCGAGTTCATCCACACCGCGACCCTGCTCCATGACGACGTCGTCGATGGCTCCGGCCTGCGCCGCGGCAAGGCGACGGCCAATCTCATCTGGGGCAATCAGGCGACCGTTCTCGTCGGCGATTTCCTGTTCAGCCGCTCGTTCGAGCTGATGGTCGAGGACGGCAGTCTCCGCGTCCTCAAGATCCTCAGCCGCGCCTCCGCCGTCATCGCCGAGGGCGAGGTCAATCAGCTCACCGCCGCACGCGAGATCGAGACCAGCGAGGACCGCTATCTCGACATCATCGCGGCCAAGACCGCGGTGCTGTTCGCCGCCGCCTGCCAGATCGCCGCCGTCGTCGCCGAGCGCGACCCGCGCGACGAGGCGGCGCTCGAAAGCTTCGGCCGCAACCTCGGCATCGCCTTCCAGCTCGTCGACGACGCCATCGATTATGCGTCCGACGCCGACACCATGGGCAAGTCGCTCGGCGACGACTTCCGCGAGGGCAAGGTCACGCTTCCGGTGATCCTCGCCTACCAGCGTGGCAGCGAGGAGGAGCGGACGTTCTGGCGCGAGGCGGTCTCTGGCCGCGCCGCCGGCGAGGCCGAACTGGCGCGCGCCGTCTCGCTGCTGAAGTCGACCGGCTCGCTCGACGACACGCTCGCCCGCGCCCGTCACTACGGCGCCCGCGCCATCGACTCGCTCGCCGGGTTCGCGGCGAGTCCCGCCAAGGCCGCGCTCGTCGAGTGCGTGGAATTCGCGATCGCGCGCGCCTACTAGGTCGCGGTGTCCGACCGCCTTCCCGTTCTCGACGTTCTTCCCGATCTGATCGCCGCGCTCGACGGGGCGGCGCAGGCGGTGCTCGTCGCGCCGCCCGGCGCAGGCAAGACGACCGCGGTCGCCCCGGCGCTGCTCGACCGGCCCTGGGCTGCAGGGCAGCGCATCCTTCTCCTCAGTCCGCGGCGCCTCGCCGCGCGCGCCGCCGCCGAGCG
>JADCGM010000278.1 GCA_020249025.1 Alphaproteobacteria bacterium | reverse complement strand
CCCGGACGACATGGCCAATGTCGCGGCGAAGATTGCGTCGACCGGAAACGACAAGATCCTGCTCTGCGAGCGGGGAACATCGTTCGGCTACCATACGCTCGTGAGCGATTTCCGTGGTCTCCCGATCATGGCGCAGACCGGCTACCCGGTCGTCTTCGACGCGACGCATTCGGTCCAGGAGCCGGGCGGGCGTGGCGGCTCCTCCGGCGGCAAGCGGCAATATGCGCCCGCGTTGGCGCGCGCTGCCCTCGCGGTTGGAGCCGCAGCCGTGTTCGCCGAAGCCCATGACGATCCGGACAACGCGCCGTCGGACGGACCCAACATGCTGCCGCTCGAATGGCTGCCCCGCGTCCTGGCCGACCTCGTGGCGATCGACGCGATCACCAAGGGCGGGACGCCGGGTCCCGCCTTCTAGGACAGGGAATCCCCGGGACGGACGTCCCAGAACCCGACCTGCCAACCCGCCGCGGTTCGCCGGAACTCGCCGATTGCGCCCGTCCGGAGCTTCAGTCCGTCGCCCACGGCGTGAGCCGCCCCGCTCGCCAACGCCAGCAAGGCGAAGCGCGCGGCCCCGTTGCTCGTGACGAGCAGCAGATCGCCATCGCCCGGTTCGTCAAAGAGTGCCGTCCAGGCGGCGATCCGCGTCGGACCATCGACGATCCACCCCGGCGGCGCCACGGCACGCTCGTCCCATTGGCGGAGGGCGGCGTCGCCGATCCGCGCGACGACCTCGGCTTCGGTCCGGTTCTCATCCGGACCGTGATCGACTTCCCGAAGCCAGTCGGCGATCTCCCGCGGCGGCGCGGCGGCGATCCGCGCCGCGATCGCATCGGCGGTCTGGCGAGTGCGCAGCAGCGGCCCGCACAGGATTCGCTGGAAACGGATGCCGCGGTCGGCGAACCAGCCGCCCAATGCGGCGGCCTGGCGCTCGCCGCTCTCGACGAGCGGAATGTCGGTTCGCGCTCCGACCCGTCGCGGCGGCTCTCCGGGCGCGAAGGTGTTGCCGTGGCGGACAACGAACAGCCGCCGCATCAGAGCGCCCTGTACGGGTCGCCGAAGCGGGCGATCATCGCCTCGGCGAGGTGAACATCGTCGGCGGTATCGATGCCGCTGATCGAAATGGGCGGATGACCGACCTCGACCGCGCGGATCTCGATGCCCAGTTCGAGCAGGCGGAGCTGCTCAAGGCCCTCGAGCTGTTCGTAGAAGGACGGCGGCGCAGCCTCGAACCGGTCGAGCGTCTCCATCGTGTACGCATAGAGGCCGATGTGTCTCAGCACGGGCGAGGCGGCGTGGTCCGTGCGCAGGCGGGCCTCGTTCCGGATCGAGGGAATGATGGTCTTGGAAAACCAGAGCGCGCGGCCGTCCGGCGCCCGGATGCAGGTGGTGCCGCTGTGCGGTGAGGAGAGCTTGTGCTCCCGAAGCGCGTCGAGCTGCTCCCAGGACAAGGTCAGGACCGGCGTCGCCGCGCCGGCGCCGGTGCGGCGGAGCTCGGTGATCAGCGCGGCAATCGCGGAGGCCGGCATAAAGGGGGCATCGCCCTGCAGATTGACGACGATCTGCGGCACCGCCTCCTCCATCCGGGCGGCGGCGAGCGCGCGGCCGGTGCCGGATGTGATCCCGGCGTCGGTCATGACGTTGCGGCACCCGAGCTCGGCTGCATGCGCTGCGATGGCCTCGTGATCGGTCGCGACCACGATGTCGGTGTCGTCGATCCCGCTTGCCGCGTGGCGCGCGAGATTGACGACGCGCTCGAGCAACGTCCGGCCGGCAATCCGGATCAACGGCTTTCCGGGCAGTCTCTGCGAGCCGAAGCGCGCAGGAATGACGATCAGGTTCGACACGCCACCTCCTCAGGCAACGCCGGCGCGCAGGATGTCATGGACGTGGATGATGCCCGCCAGACGGTCCCCCTCGCAGACGAACAACAGCAGGATGCGGTGTTCGTTCATGATCATCAGCGCCTCCGAGGCCAGCGTGCCCGGCGAGACCCGCAGCGGATTCAGGCTGATGTGCTCCGACACGCTGGCATCCAGACGCCCCGCCGACAGGCTGCGGCGAAGATCGCCATCGGTGAAGGCGCCCACCAAGGAGCCGTTCTCGTCGACGACCGCGGCGATGCCGTACCGCTTGCGTGTCATCTCGAGCGTGGCGTCCAGCAGCGTCGCTTCCCGCGTCACTCTCGGCACGTCATCGCCATGGGCCATGAGATTGCGGACCGTCAGCAGCTGGGCTCCCAGCTTTCCGCCCGGATGGTAGATGCGGAAATCGTCGGCGGAAAAGCCGCGCAGTTCGATGAGCGCTACCGCCAGCGCATCGCCGAGGGCGATCTGGGCCGTCGTCGAACTGGTCGGCGCCAGCCGATTGGGGCACGCCTCCTGGACCGGGGGCAGCGCAAGGCAGATCGTCGACTCGCTGCCGAGCGTGCTCTCCTTCCGCGACGTGATCCCGATGAGCGGCACATTGAAGCGCCGACAATATGTGATGATGTCGCGAAGCTCCGACGTCTCGCCGGACCAGGACAGCGCCAGCACGACGTCGCGGTCGGTGATCATGCCGAGGTCGCCATGGCTCGCTTCGGCAGGGTGGATGAAGTGGGCCGGCGTACCTGTCGATGCGAGCGTCGCGGCGATCTTCCGGCCAACGTGGCCGCTCTTGCCCATCCCCGTCACGATCACGCGCCCGGTTGCCTCGGCCATTTGCCGTGCGGCCGTCGCGAACGCGTCGGCAAGCTCTCCCGTCTCGAGGGCGCGGACGACGTCCTCGAGCGCCTTGATCTCGGTCGCGATGGTGTCCCGCGCCGACTCGGCCGGTCCCCTCGCGCTGGATGCTCGATGTCCTGAATCCACTGTCGCCACCCCTTGATGCATTCGT
>JADCGM010000277.1 GCA_020249025.1 Alphaproteobacteria bacterium | reverse complement strand
TGCCGAAGCTGCGCGATCTCGATGTCGCCGCGCTCGCCGCCACTGGCGCGCAGACCGTCGTCGTCGCGCTGTCGCCCGATCATCCGCCGATCCTGCGCCCGCTCGGCGGCGTGGAGATGTCGCTTCCCGATGCGCCCGCCGATTCGCTGCTGGCGCGGCTCGCCGAGCCCATCGGGCGGATGCGCCGCCGCGGCGCGCCGAGCGAGTTCGAGGCCGATTTCGTCGATGGCGCGGGGGTGCGCATCCGCGCCCGCGGCGTGCTGCTGCCGCTGTCCACCGACGGTGCGACCATCGACCGCGCACTCGCCGTCTACAGCGCCAAGGTCGAGGAGGCGCCGCAGGCGCTCACCGAGGCGCTGCATGCCGAGCTGTCGGGCGCGCTGCGCGCCGTCTGAGCCCCAAAATCCGCCCGTTCCGTGCGGGGATTAACCGCGGCGGGGTTGTGCCGACCGGGCCATCCGGCGCATAAGCCGCGGCCATATCGGCCCGGCCAGGCGCCGGGTGCAACGGAGAATGGCAGCATGGCTGCGCAGCCGGCGGTCCCCCAGCCGGACCCCCTTTCGCTCATCCCGTCCACCGCCAGCCCCGACCGCCGCGACCTTGCGGCCGCCCTGTTCGGGGCCGCCCTTCCCGGCGAGCTCGAGGGGCTGACCCCCGATGACGCCGCGCGCATCGTCGAGTTCGTCCGCGACGCCGCCGGAACGCGCGCCGCAGGCGAGCCCGTCGTCCGGCTGGTCCCGCTCGAAGGCGCGCCCGGCAAGCGGCGCATGGCGCTCGCCATCGTCAACGACGACATGCCCTTCCTCGTCGATTCGGTGTCGGGCGCGCTGACCGCCGCCGGGCTGCGCATCGACCGGCTGCTCCACCCTGTCGTCCGCGTCGCCCGCGACGCCAAGGGCGAACTCAAGGGCGTCGGCGAGGGCTCAGCGGAATCGATGATCTACGTCGAGCTCGAGCGCGCGCCCGCCAAGGCGCGCACCGAGCTGGTCGAGGCGCTGGAGCGCGTTCTCGCCGATGTCCGCATCGCCGTCGCCGACTGGCCGCAGATGCTCGGCAAGCTGCGCGCCGCCGCCACCGGCCTGAAGCGCACCGCCGGCAGCCGCGAGGGCGTGTTCGAAGCCGCCGACTTCCTCGACTGGCTTGCCGATGATCATTTCACCCTGCTCGGCTACCATGGCTACGCCTTTAGCGGCGGCGATGCGCTGACGCCGGCCAGCGAGGGCGGCCTCGGCCTGCTGCGCGCCGATCTGCCGATCTGGCAGACGTCGGCCGGCGGCGCGGTGCCGCCCGCGGTGCGCGCCGCGCTGCTCTCGGCCGAGCCGATGATCGTCACCAAGGCGGGGATGATCTCGACCGTCCACCGCCGCGCCAACTTCGACCTCATCGAGGTCAAGCGCTTCGCTGGCGACGGCACGGTGACCGGCGTCGACCGCTTCATCGGCCTGTTCACCAGCAATGCGCTGGGCGCCGCGCCCGCCGACATTCCGGTGCTGCGCCGCAAGGTGGCGGCGGTCACCGCCACGCTCGGCTTCGATCCCAAGGGCCACGCCGGCAAGGCGCTCGCCCATGTCCTCGACACGCTGCCCAAGGACGAGCTGCTCCAGCTCGATGCGCCGGCGCTTGCCCGCATGGCGCTCGGCCTCCTCTCGCTGCTCGACCGGCCACGCCCCAAGCTGTTCGTCCGCCCCGATCCGTTCGGGCGCTTCGTGTCGGTGCTCGTGTTCGCGCCGCGCGACGATTACAGCGCCGCGGTGCGCGAGGGCGCGGGCCGCATGCTCGCCGCCGCGCTCGATGCCGCGCTCGTCCGCTACGAGGTCGAGCTGCGCGCCGAAGGCCTCGCGCGCGTCCATTACATCCTGTCGACGCCCAAGGGCGCGCCGGCCCAGATCGACGAGGCCGCGCTCGACGCCCGGCTCGACGATCTCGTCCGCGGCTGGGGCGACCGGCTGGAGGCGGCGCTCGCCGAGGCCTCCAACGCCACCCGCGCCGCGCGGCTGACCATCGGACGCCGCGACGCCTTCTCTGCCTCCTATCAGGCGCAGTTCACCCCCGAGCAGGGCGCCGAGGACGTGCTGCGGCTCGCCGCGCTCGACAGCGACGCCGACCGCGACGTGCTGTTCTGGCGCAAGCCCGCCGACGCAGCGCACCAGCTCCGCCTCAAGATCTACCGCCAGGGCCAGATCATCGCGCTGTCCGATGCGGTGCCGGTGCTGGAGGCGTTCGGCTTCCGCGTCATCGAGGAGTTCCCCTTCGATCTCGACGGCGGCCGCCTCGGCTGGGTCCACGACTTCCTGCTGGAGACCGCCGACCGCTCGGCCGCCGATCTCGAGGGCGTCCGCAGCCGCGTCGAGCCGGCGCTCCGCGCGGTGCTGCAGGGCGCGCAGGAAAATGACGCGTTCAACGCGCTCGTGCTCTCGGCCGGGCTCGATGCGCGCGCGGTCGGCTGGCTGCGCGCCTGGTTCCGCTATCTGCGCCAGACCGGCGTCAGCTACGGCATCGCCACCGTCGTCGATGCGCTGCGCCGCTATCCGGCCATCGCCGGCGACCTCGTCGCGCTCTTCGTCGCGCGCTTCGATCCGGCGGGCGGCGAGGATGTGCAGGCGGTGCGCCAGCGGCTCGACGCCGCGCTCGCCGCCGTCGTCGCCATCGACGACGATCGCATCCTCAGGCTCTACCGCTCGCTGATCGAGGCGACGCTGCGCACCAACGCCTTCGCGCCCTCGGGTCAGGAAGCGCTCGCCTTCAAGCTCGAATCGGCGCGCGTGCCCAATCTGCCGCCGCCCGTCCCCTACCGCGAGATCTGGGTCTATTCCCCCCGGGTCGAGGGCATCCACCTGCGCGGCGGCCGCATCGCCCGTGGCGGTCTCCGCTGGTCGGACCGCCGCGACGATTTCCGCACCGAGATCCTCGGCCTCGTGAAGGCGCAGATGGTCAAGAACGCCGTCATCGTGCCGACGGGCGCGAAGGGCGGCTTCTACCCCAAGCAGCTCCCCCCCGCCGCCGACCGCGAGGCCTGGCTGGCCGAGGGCACCGAGTCCTACCGCATCTTCATCCGCGCGCTGCTGTCGGTCACCGACAATCTCGCTCCCGACGGCTCGGTCGTCCCTCCGCAAGCCGTCGTTCGTCACGATGACGACGACCCTTATCTCGTCGTCGCCGCCGACAAGGGCACCGCGACTTTCTCCGACGTCGCCAACGCCATCTCGGAGGCCCACGGCTTCTGGCTCGGCGACGCCTTCGCCTCCGGCGGCCGCTACGGCTACGACCACAAGGCGATGGGCATCACGGCGAAGGGCGCGTGGATCTCGGTCCAGCGTCACTTCCGCGAGATGGGCGTCGACGTGCAGGCCGATCCGGTCCGCGCCTTCGGCGTAGGCGACATGTCGGGCGACGTCTTCGGCAACGGGCTTCTGCTCTCGACGTCCGTCCTGCTCGTCGCCGCCTTCGACCACCGCCACATCTTCCTCGACCCCGCGCCCGACGCGGCGAAGAGCTACGCCGAGCGCCAGCGCATGTTCGCGCTGCCCCGCTCGTCCTGGGCCGACTACGACGCCAAGCTCATCTCCAAGGGCGGCGGCGTCTTCCCGCGCGACCAGAAGTCGATCCCGCTCAGCCCGGAAGTCCGAGCCATGCTCGGCGTCGCCGACGAGGCGATGGCTCCGGCCGACCTCATGCGCGCGATCCTCAAGATGCAGGCCGACCTTTGCTGGTTCGGTGGCATCGGCACCTATGTGAAGGCGGCGGCCGAATCCAACGCCGACGTCGGCGACCGCGCCAACGATGCGCTTCGCGTCAATGCCGAGGAGCTGCGCGTTAAGGTCATCGGCGAGGGCGCCAATCTCGGCTGCACCCAGGCCGGCCGCATCGCCTTCGCCCGCACCGGCGGCCGCATCAACACCGACTTCATCGACAATTCGGCGGGCGTCGACTGCTCGGACAACGAGGTCAACATCAAGATCGCGCTGTCTCCGCAGGTGGCCGGCGGCGCGCTCGGGATCGAGGCGCGCAACGAGCTGCTCGTCCAGATGACTGACGATGTCGCCACGCTCGTGCTGCGCGACAACATCATGCAGACGCAGGCGATCTCGGTCGCCGAGGCCGCGGGCCCCGCCGCGCTCCCGAGCTTCCAGCGCGTCATCCAGACGCTGGAGGCCGCCGGCCGCCTCGACCGCGCGGTCGAGGGGCTGCCCGGCGACGACCTGCTCGCCCAGCGCCAGCAGGCCGGGCGCAGCCTCGAACGCCCCGAGCTCGCGGTGCTGCTCTCCTACGCCAAGATGGCGCTGAAGGACGCGCTCGTATCGAGCCCGGTCGTCGATGATCCCGTCCTCGCCGCCGATCTCCACGCCGCCTTCCCGGCGGCGCTCGTCGCGCGCTTCCCGGACGCCATCGACAGCCACCGCCTGCGCCGCGAGATCGTCGCGACCAAGCTTGCGAACCAGATCGTCAACCGCGGCGGCATCGCCCTCGCCTTCGAGCTGGCGGAGGAAGCGGGCACGAGCCTCGCCCATGTCGGCGCGGCCTTCGTCGCCGCGCGCGAGCTGTTCGATCTGCGCACGCTGTGGCGCGGCATCGACGCCTCGGATGCGCCCGCGCGCGTCCAGATCGCGCTCCACGCCCACGCGACCGACGGCCTGCGCACCCAGATGGGCGACCTGCTGCGAAATTCGGATGCCACCGACAGCCCGTCGGTGCTGATCGCGCGGCTGAAGCCCGGCGTCGAGCGCATCGTCGCCCAGCTCGACGCGCTGCTCGCCCCGGAACCGCGCGCACAGGTCGAGCGCTTCGCCGCATCCTTGCGCGACGCCGGCGCGCCCGAGGCCATCGCCCAGGCGCTCGTCCGCCTCGAAGCCCTTGACGGGGCGGTCGGCGTCGCCGGGCTCGCCGCCGACCTCGGCGCATCCGAGCGCGCCGTCACCGACGCCTATGCGCTGCTGGGCGAACGCCTCGGGCTCGATTGGGCGAAGGGCGCCGCCGCGCGCCTCTCGCCGGCCGATCCGTGGGAGCGGCTGCTCGTCGCCGGCCTCGCGCGCGATTTCGAGGCGCTGCGCCTCGATCTCATCCGCAAGCTCGGCGGCGATCCGCTGACGGCGGCCAAGGGCTGGCTCGACGCCCACCCGGACCGCGCCCAGCGCCTCGCCGGCGCGGTCGCCCGGATGCGCACCGGCGGCACCGTCACCGCCGCCATGCTCGCCCACCTCGGCAGCCAGGCGAGGGTGGCGCTGGGCTAGCACCTCCCCTCACCCCCTTCTCCCCTCCCCAACGGGGAGGGGCCGGGGGAGGGGGCTTCGGCTGCGCAGACAGCCGAACCAAGGCGCAGAACGGAGAACGGCTGTCTTCGCAGCCGAAGCCCCCTCCCCTACCCCTCCCTGAAGGGAGGGGAGCGCCCCCCTACATCCCGTTGCTCTTCAGAGCCGCCGCCGCCGTCCGCCCGGCGTCGCTGTCCTTCGCCAGCGTCACCGCCCGCGTCCAGGCCGCGCGCGCCTCGTCGCCCTTGCCCTGGATCGCGGCGATGTTGCCCTGCTCCAGCGCCACCTCGGCGCTGTCGGGCGCGAGCTTCGCCGCCGTCGCGATCGCGGCTTCGGCGTCGGCGTTGCGCGTCTCCCGCCGCGCCAGCGTCGCCCGCAGCAGCCAGGCGTCGGCATCGTTCGGCGCGATCGTCACCGCCGTGTCGAGATCGGCGCGCGCCTCCGTCGTCTTCCCCAGCGCCACGCTCGCCCGCGCCCGGTCGACGAGCAGCGCGCCCTGCGCCGCCGGCCCCGGGTTCAACGACAGCGCGCTGTTGAGCAGATCGAGCGCGCGCGCCGCATCGTCGGCCGCCAGCGCGGCATTCCCGGCTTGCCCATAGATCGTCCCCGCGAGCGCGCTGCCCGCCGCCTGCGCATCCCGCGCCGCCGCCTCCAGCGCATCGGTCGCCGCGAGAAACTTGCCCTGCCGCGCATAGGCGACGCCCAGGCAGTGCCGCGCCGGCGGTCCGCCGCCCTCGATCCGCCACACGCTCGCCGTCTCGACCGCGCGCACCGGATCGGTCGCCGCCAGCCCGAGGCAGGAGGCATAGCGCGCCGCCTCCGCTGAAGGCGCGGGCGCAGGCCCCGCCGCGATCAGCAGCCCCGCCATCCCCGCCAGCATCGGCCCGCGCATGTTCATCCTATCCGCCCAGCGCCTCGATCGTCGCGGCCAGCAGCGCCAGATCCTGCGGGCGCGACAGCCGGTGGTCGCCGTCCTTGATCAGCGTCACCTGTATGTTGGCTGAATCGACGCGCGCGGCGATGTCGAGCGCCAGCCGCCACGGCACGTCCGGGTCCGCCTGCCCCTGCAGCAGCCGCACCGGCCCGCGATAGGGGATCGCCCCCGACATCACCCGGCACGCCCACCCGTCCTCGATCAGCGCACGCGTATAGACATAGGGCGCATCGCCGTACTCCGAGGCACGCTCCAGCCGCCCGTCCCGCATCACCGCCGCGCGCTCCGCCTCGGAGAGCCCGTCCCAGATCCCCCAGTCGGTGAAATCCGGGGCCGCCGCGATCCCGACCAGCCCCCGCACCCGCGCCCCCAGCGCCACCGCCAGCCGCAACGCGATCCACCCGCCCATCGACGAGCCGACCAGCACCACCGGCCCCTCGCCCACGGTTGCCGCGATCACCGCCCGCGCATCGTCCGCCCAGCGCGAGATCGTCCCGTCCGTGAACGCCCCCGAACTCGCCCCGCACCCCGAAAAGTCGAGCCGCAGAAACCCCCGCCCCCGCTCAGCCGCCCAACCATCCAGAAACTCCGCCTTCGACCCCGTCATGTCCGACATGAAGCCGGGCAGGAACACCACCGTCGGCCCAGAGCCGGGCCGATGGCGATAGGCGAGGCGGGTGCCGTCGTGCGGCAGAAAGGCGATATCGGTCATGCCCGCGACCTAGCACCGCTGCCGCCCCGGCCGCAAAACAGGCGTCGGGCAGCGGCCGTTCCGCACCCGAAACTGTCGGAAATCCTTACGAAATCGGTGCGTCTCGATTTGCCGCTCCCGACATTGTTTCATGTTCGGAACGGGTTGAGGGTCGGGCATGAAGCTTGCTTGGCACGAGCCCTCGGCCGTCACCCGGCCGTCACAGGGGGATCGATGTTCAAGCTGTCATCCGCGGGGATCGCCGCAATCGTTGCACTCGCCGGGCTTGCTGCCCCCGCGCAGGCCGCGCTCGTCACCTATGATTTCTGGGCCGCCTCGGGAACGGGCACGCGGCAGGACTTCGACTGCACCACCAGTCCGGCCTGCACCGTCGTCACCACCAATTTCGCCATTTCCGGCATTTCGATGACCGTGGTCGTCGATACCTCGGCCGGGATGCCGCAATTCGGCAATCCGGATGGCGGCGCCGGTTCCACCTCTCTCGGCGGCGGCAGCTATTATGGGTATCCGGTGGGCGTCAGCGCCTCGTTCAACATCGCCGGCCCGACGCCGTTCAGCTCTGGGCCGTTCGCCTTGGGCAGAGGCAGCGACGTGTATGGCGAAGCAAGCTTCGCGTCCTTTTACGGCTACGATGACCTGTTCACGTCCACGGTCGATCCCCAGACGTCGAACCGGACCAGCACCGCTCTCAGCAGGACCTTGAGCATCGGGATGACCGACCCGGGGCCGATCGTCTTCATCGGCGGCGAATGGCTTCCCGGCATGAGCGGGCTGGCGCTCGGATCGATGATGTTCAACCAACAATTCA
>JADCGM010000276.1 GCA_020249025.1 Alphaproteobacteria bacterium | reverse complement strand
TGCTGCCGCTGTCGCAGGATCTGGCCGGCTGGCGCGCGGTCGACGGCTTTTTCAAGCCGGGCCGCTTCAAGGCGCTGAAGCCGGTGCTCGACAAGCCCGGCGACTTCGCCAGCGAGATCGGCGCGACCGGCCTGCCGGTGACCATCCTCTACGATGCGCAAGGCCGCGAGGTCTGGCGCGTGAGCGGCCCGCTGGCATGGGAGAAGCCGGAGACGGACCGGCTGCTGAGGTAGCGCGGGGTTTGGGAGCGGTGAGGCCGGGGCCGGCCGCGCCCTCTCAGGACACGACCGGCCCTACGCCTCACTTCTTCGCGTCGTCGCTCTTCTTGTCGGTCGACATACCGGGTGCCGAGCGCTCGGTCTCGCTCCCCTTCGCGCCCATCGACTGGCCGCCGGTCTGGGCCGCGTTCTGCGTCTGGCCAGCGGACGCGCCGCCCGCCATCATCCCCGACGCCTGACCGCCGCCCTGCTGGCCGCCGCCCTGGCCGCGGCTCTTGCGCCATTCGTCGAACTCGCTGGCGAAGCGGTCCTGCCGGTGCTTGCGATAGTCCTCATAATCGCGGTCGTAACTCGCCATCTGCTGGTCGCGCCACGAGCGATACTCATGGTCGTGATCGTGGCGGCCCTGCTGCTGGCCGCTGGTGCCGCTCATGCCGGACTGGCCGAAGCCGCCCTGCCCGAATTGGCCGCCACCCATCTGGCCGCCCATCCCGCGGCCGGCCATGAAGTCGCTCGAGGCGGTGCTGCCCGCCCCGAGGCCGAGGTGCATGCCGCCGCGCGCGCCCGCACCCTCGAGATCGGGGTCGACCCGCGTCCCGCCATAGCTGCCGAACTGATAGTCGCCCGGCGCCTGCTGGCCGCCCTGCCCGGTCATCCCCGGGCCGCGGCCGTAGTAGCTGCCGCCCATGGCGCCGGACTGGCCGCTGCGATCGCCCTGCCCGCCCCACTGGCCGCCGGTCTGGCCGCCGTGCTGGTCGAAGCGCTGCCCGCCGCCGCTCCAGCCGGACTGGCCGCCCCAGCCGCCCTGGCCGCCTTGGGTGGACGCGCCGCTGTGGCTCTGGCCGCCGTAATTCTGGCCGCCCATCTGGCCGCCGCCATAATAGCCCTGATTGGACTGGCCGCCGCTGCGGCCGCCGCCCATGCCGGCGCTCATGCCGCCATATTGGCCGCCGCGGTCGCCGCCGGCGTTGGGATAGCCGCCGCCGCCCGACTGGCCGCCCGCAAAGCCGCCCGAGCCGCCATATTCGCCCGAGCGATGCTCGCCGCCCCGGTCGGCCGGGTAATGGCCCTGCTGGCCGGCCTCGAAGCGCTGCCCGCCATAGCCGCCGCCGACATGGCCGGGGCCGAAGTCGCCCGCGTTGCGCCCGTCGCTCCGCTCGTGGCCGCGGTCGCCGTCGTGGCTGCCGCCGAAATTGCGGGTCTGGTTGTCGCGATCCTGTGCCATGGGATGTCTCCATTGTCTGGTCGCCGCCGACGCGGGAGACGCCCCGGCGGTCGTGCCCGGTCAACGAAGCGGCCCCCTCCCCGTTCCGGCAGGCCGTCCGCGGCGGCGCTCGACCCGCCGCGTGCGGCGCGCTAGCGTTCGGCAATTCAGGCAGAACCGCGTCAGGGGAGTTTCGTCCGCATGTCCGCCGACCAGATCATTCCGGTTCCCGACAGCGCGCTCAGCGGCACGCATTGCGACCGCGCCGCCTATGAGGCGATGTCGGCGCGCGCGCTCGCCGATCCGGACGGCTTCTGGCGGGAGCAGATCGGCCGGCTCGACTGGTTCAGGAAGCCCACGATCATGGGCAACTGGAGCTGGGACCCGGTCTCGATCAGATGGTTCGAGGACGGCGAACTGAACGCCAGCGTCCAGTGCCTCGACCGCCAGCTCGCCCGGCGCGGCGATCAGGTCGCCATCGTCTGGGAAGCCGACTCGCCCGACACCCCGTCGCGCAAGCTCACCTATCGCGACCTTCACGAGCAGGTCTGCCGGATGGCGAACGTGCTGAAGAAGCTCGGCGTCACCAAGGGCGAGCGCGTCACCATCTACATGCCGATGATCCCCGAGGCCGCGGTCGCCATGCTCGCCTGCGCGCGCATCGGCGCGGTCCACTCGGTCGTGTTCGGCGGCTTCTCGCCCGACGCCATCGCCGGGCGCATCCAGGATTGCGACAGCCGCTTCGTCATCACCGCCGACGCCGGCGTGCGCGGCGGCCGGCCGGTGCCGCTGAAGGTCAATGTCGACAAGGCGCTCGACCACTGCCCCGATGTGAAGGCGGTGCTGTGCATCGACCACATGGGCTCGAACGTCGCGATGACGCCCGGCCGCGACCACTGGTGGCACGAGCTGCGCGACACCGTCAGCGCCGACTGCCCGCCCGAGCGGATGAACGCCGAGGACCCGCTGTTCATCCTTTACACGTCGGGATCGACCGGAAAGCCCAAGGGCGTGCTCCACACGACCGGCGGCTACATGCTGTGGACCAACCTCACCTTCCACTATGTCTTCGACTATCGGGAGGGCGAGCTG
>JADCGM010000275.1 GCA_020249025.1 Alphaproteobacteria bacterium | reverse complement strand
CCGAGTTGAAGGTCCGGCGTGAGGCGGCGGGGGTTCGGGTCAGCGGCCGGGTGACGGGGCGCGGGGCGCAGCCCTGCGCCGTCTCGGGCCTGCCGGTGGCGGCGGCGATCGACGAGCCGGTCGAGCTGCTGTTCGCCGAAGGACTCGATCCGGCGCGGCCGGACGAGGAAATCGAACTCGACGCCGACGATCTCGACGTGCTGCCGCTCGAGGGTGGGGCGGTCGATCTCGGCGAGGCGGCGGCGCAGAGCTTCGGCCTGGCGCTCGATCCCTATCCGCGCGCGGCCGAGAGCGAGCTGGCGGCGGCGCGGGCGCGGCTGCTGAGCGAGGAGGCCGCGGCGGCGCAGGAGGCGGCGGACAAGGCCGCGCGCAATCCCTTCGCCGCCCTGAAGGGCGGGCGCGACTAGCGCCCCGAGCGGTCAGGCGCGCTGAAGCGGATGACGTTGGGCGGCAGCGGCTCGAACAGATCGGCCTGATCGTCGATCGCCTTCGGGCGGCCGAACAGGAAGCCCTGGACCTGCGCACAGCCGAGTTCGCGCAGCACGCCGAGCTGCTGCGGGGTCTCGACGCCTTCGGCGGTGACGGGGACGCCGAGGCTTTCGCCGAGACCGACGATCGCCTGGACGATGGCGAAGGCGCGCTCGCGCTCGGCCATTTCGCCGATGAAGCTGCGATCGATCTTGATCTTGTCGAAGGGGAAGGACTGCAGCGTCGACAGCGAGGAATAGCCGGTGCCGAAGTCGTCCATGGCGATGCGGACGCCGAGTGCCTTGAGGCGGGCGAGGTTGGTCAGCGCCTTCTCGCGGTCGCGGAACAGCGCGGTCTCGGTGATCTCGAGTTCGAGCCGGCCGGGATCGAGATCGCTGGCGGTGAGTGCCGCGGCGATGCGCTGGGGCAGGCCCTCGTCATGGACCTGGAGCGGCGAGAGGTTGACGGCGATGAGCTTGTCCTCAGGCCAGGCGGCGGCCTCGTGGACGGCCTGTTCGAGCACCCAGTCGCCGAGCGCGGTGATGAGCCCGTTCTCCTCCGCGCAGCCGATGAAGGTGTCGGGTTCGAGGGTGCCGCGGGTCGGGTGATCCCAGCGCACCAGCGCCTCGAAGCCGGTGACACGGTCGCCGTCGAGATCGACGAGCGGCTGATAGTCGAGGCGGAGCTGGCCCGAAGGGATGGCGTCGCGCAGATCGCGGGCGAGCGCGCGGCGGCGGCGCACGGCATCGTCCATCTCGCGCTGGAAGAAGCTGTAGGTGGCGCGGCCGCTGGCCTTGGCGCGGTACAGGGCCATGTCGGCGTTCGAGAGCAGCTCGTCGGCGTCGAGCGCATCGTCGGGGAAGAGGCTGACGCCGAAGCTGGCGCCGACCGAGAGCGCGCTGCCGGCGACGAGATAGCGCTCGCGCAACAGCTCGGAGAGCGCGCCGACAAGCTGGATGGCAGCGGTCGGCTGGTTGTCGTCGATCTGGACGATGACGAATTCGTCGCCGCCGATGCGCGCGACGAAGGACGGGAGCGCGACCACCGACTTCAGCCGCTCGCCGACCTCGCGCAGCACCGAGTCGCCCACCGCATGGCCGTGGATGTCGTTGACGTCCTTGAAATAGTCGAGGTCGACATAGACGAGCGCGATGCCCTGGCCCGCCACCGCGGCATGGTCGAACGCGGCGGTGAGGCGGGTGCGGAAGGCGGCGCGGTTGAGCAGGCCGGTCAGCGGATCGTGATCGGCGAGATAGCGGATGCGGGCGTCGGCGGCGCGCTGGTCGCGCAGGTCGCGGACGGCCATGACCGATTCGGCGCCGTCCTCGCTGAGGACGCGGGTGCGGACCTCGACCGGGATCGGCGCGTCGCCCCCGGCCGGACGCAGTGCGGCCTCGCGGCGGGCGGGATCGATCGCGCGCGATTCGGTTTCGACGAGAGCGGCCTCGACGGGCTTGCCGATGACCTCGTCGCCGCGAGCTCCGATCATGCGCAGATAGGCCGAGTTGGCATCGACGATGCGGCCGTTGGCAGCGAGAACGATGCCTTCGAAGGCGTTGTCGGCAAGCCGGCGGAGGCGGGCGACGGCCTGTTCGCTGGCGCGGGCGTCGACGAGTGCTGCGCCGAGGCCGACGGCGATGACGACGAGCATCGCCGAGGCGACGCTGATGACGAGCGGCAGCGAGCCGATGCCGCCGGCGGGCAACGGCAGCGACGGATCGGGCCGGATCGACAGCGCCGCCATGGCGGTGCCGTAGAAGAGCGCGATCGCGGCAGCGAGCAGCGTGCCGCCGATGATCTGCTGGCGGGTTTCTCGGACGTCGCCGGCGGCGGCGAAGGCGGTGGTGGACAGGCCGGCGGCGAGCGCCAGCGACATGGCGATGAGCGCCGGATTGAAGCGGACGTCGCCCTGCGCCTCGAGGCCCGACAGGCTGGCGAAGTGCATGGAGACGACGCCGAAGCCGAAGAAGACGCCCGCCACGATGGCGCGCAGGCCGGCATCGAGATTGGCGGCGCTGAGGAAGGCGGCGCTGCTCATGGCGACCGCGATGCCGAGCGACAGCAGCATCGCCGGCCCGGCGATGGCGACGGGGGCCCCCGGATCCCAGGACAGGAAGGCGATGGCATGCGTCGACCACAGCCCGAAGCCGGTCACGACGCCGGTCAGCACCAGCCATGCCGGCCGCGCCTCGCCGCGACTGGCGACGCCGCGGGCATAGAGCCGGAACGCGGTCAGGCTGGCGAGCAGGCACGCCACCGCGGCGACGGCTGCGAGCGTCGGATCATGCTGGTCGAAGAGCCGGTCCATGGGCCCATCCATCGTCGTTGGCGCGGTGCGCCGAAAACCTCCCGTGGCGCCGGCGTTCTTTTGCCTGCGAAACATTAAGGAAGCGCCAACACGGGTGGCGCGGCCGCGCCGAACGGCCTAAATCGGCGGCATGTCGACCCATGCCGATCGCGTCCGGGCGCTGCGCGCCCAACTCGCCGAGACGAAGCTGACGGGCTTCGTCGTTCCCCTCACCGACGAGCATATGTCCGAATATGTCGGCGCCTATGCCCAGCGCCTCGCCTGGCTGACCGGGTTCGAGGGCTCGGCGGGCTCGGCGGTGGTGCTTGCCGACAAGGCGGCAATCTTCGTCGACGGCCGCTACACGCTGCAGGTCCGCGACCAGGTCGACGGGCAGCTGTTCAGCTATCAGAGCGTGCCCGACACGCCCGTCGCCGACT
>JADCGM010000274.1 GCA_020249025.1 Alphaproteobacteria bacterium | reverse complement strand
TGCTCACCGACCCGCCGGTTCGCGCCGTTATCCCGGCGTCGAGCTGGGGGGCCGCCGTCGCGGGTCCCGTGACGCCGCCCGGCCTCTACCGCAGCGGCGATACCGTCCGTCCGCTCGATCTGCAGCTCGGCCCCGCCTTCCGGTTCACGCCCGTCGCTACCGCCGGGCTGCGCACGTCCGAAAGCACCGCCGCTCCGCTTGATCTCGGCCGCCCGCTGATCGTCGCCGCCATCCTGCTGCTCGCCATCGACGCCTTCGTCGCCCTGGCGCTGCGCGGCGCGCTTCCGGTCGCGGCGGCGACACTCGCGGTCGTCCTTCTGGCCCCGCCCCCGGCGCAGGCCGCGCAGGCTGTCGTCCAGCTCGCCTATGTCCGCACCGGCAACGCCGCCATCGACCGCACCAGCGCCGCCGGCCTTGCCGGGCTCAGCGAGGTGCTGCGCACCCGGACCGCGGTCGCGCCCGGCGCCCCCGCCGGGGTCGATCCCGCGCGCAACGGGCTCGGCCGCTATCCGCTGCTCTACTGGCCGGTGACCTCGGGCCAGCGCCTCACGCCCGCCGCCATCGCCCGCCTGCGCGACTATCTCGATCGCGGCGGCCTGATCCTGTTCGATCTGCAAGGCGGAAGCGACGCCAGCGCGGCGCGCGCCCTGCTCGGCCCGCTCGGCCTGCCGCCGCTCGCTGAACTCACCGACCGCCATGTGCTCGCCCGCAGCTTCTACCTGCTGCGAACGCCGCCCGCCGGCACCTGGATCGAGGCGGGCACAGAGGGCGCCAGCGGCCGCGTCTCCGGCGTCATCCTCGCCCGCGGCGGCTGGGCAGCGCAGTGGCGCACCGACTCCGCCGCGCCCTGGCCGCAGCGGGAGGCGGCGTGGCGCTTCGGCGTCAACGTCGTGCTCTATGCGTTGACCGGCACCTACAAGGCCGACGGAGTCCATACCCGCAATCTCCTCGACCGCATGGCGACCGATCCGCCGCGATGATCGAGTTCGATCCGCTCGTTCCGCTCTGGGCCGCTGCGCCCCTCGTGCTCCTCTTCGCCGCCGGCGTGGCCCTGGCGCTGTGGCGCGCCCCGCGGCTGGCGCCCATGCGCGCGCTGATCGCGCTGGCGGCATTGGTCGTCCTCTTCAACCCCGTGCGCACGATCGAGGAGCGCGCGCCGCAGCGCGACATCGCGATCGCGCTCGTTGACCGCTCGGCGAGCATGGCGGTCGACGATCGCGGCCGCGCCGCCGCCGCTGCGCTCGACGCCCTCAGGAGAGCGAGCCCCGATCTCGACTGGCGCGTCGTGCCGGTCACGCCACGTCCCGGCGAACCGACCCGGCTGCTGCCCGCGCTCGACCGGGCGCTCCAGTCCGTTCCCGCCGACCGTCTCGCGGGCGCGGTTGCGCTCACCGACGGCATCGTCGCCGATAGCGGCCCGTCGCCGATGCCGCCCGACAAGCCGTTGCACCTGCTGCTCGCCGGAGACCCCGATCTCCGCGACCGGCGGCTGATCGTGACACGCGTCCCGCCCTACAGCGTGGTCGGCCGCCCCGCCGCCATCAGCATCCGGATCGACGACGGCCCCGCGGCCGCCGCGCCGGCCCGGCTGGACTGGCAGGTCGATGGCGTCCCGCAGCCGCCGCGCGACGTGACGCCGGGCGAGGTCGTCACCCTGCCGGTGCGGATCGAGCGCCGCGGCCCCATCGAGATCGCGCTCAGCGTCTCGCCGCTTGATGGCGAGCGCAGCCTCGTCAACAACCGCGCCCTCGTCCGCCTCAACGGCGTGCGCGATCGGCTACGGGTGCTGCTCGTCTCGGGCGTGCCCTATCCGGGCGGCCGCGTCTGGCGCGATGTGCTGAAGTCCGATCCCAACATCGATCTCGTCCACTTCACGATCCTGCGCCTGCCGACGTCCTTCGACCCGACGCCCGGCGACCAGCTCGCGCTCATCCCCTTCCCAACTGACGAGCTGTTCGAGCGCCAGCTGCCGCGCTTCGATCTCGTCGTCTTCGACCGGTTCGGGCTGACCGAGCTGCTCGCACCCGAATATTTCGACCGCATCGTCACCTATGTCCGCAACGGCGGCGGCCTCTTCGTCGTCGCCGGCGACGAGTTCGCCGGGCCGGGCAGCCTCGCCGCAACGACGCTGGGCGAGATCCTGCCCGCGCTGCCGGCGGGTCCGCCGCGCAGCGCCCGCTTCACGCCGGCGCTCACTGACGACGGCCAGCGGCACCCGGTCACCGCCGTTCTGCAGCCGCCATGGGGCGCGTGGGGCGAACAGGCGACGCTGCGCCAGCGCCGCGGGCAGCTGCTGATGACGGGCGCAAACGGCGCGCCGCTGCTGCTGCTCGATCGCATCGACAAGGGCCGCATCGGTCTCCTCGGCTCGACCGACGTCTGGTGGTGGGCGCGTGCGGTCGAGGGCGCGGGGCCGCGCGACGAGCTGCTGCGCCGCGTCGCGCACTGGCTGATGCAGGAACCCGATCTTGCCGAGGACCGCCTCGACGTTCGCGCCGACGACCGGATACTGCGGATCGCCGCCAATGGCCTGCCACCGCCCCCGACCGCGGTCGTCGCCGGACCCGATGGCGATGCCCGGCCCATCGCGCTCGTCGACGGCCGCGCCAGCGTGCCCGCACGCCGCGACGGACTCTGGCGGGTCGATGCCGGCGGCCAGCGCCGCTTCGTTCTTGTCGGCGATGCGGTTGAACTGGCCGAGGTCCGCCCGCGTGCCGCCCCGCTCGACGGCCTCGCCGCCCGCGCCCAGTGGCTCGGCGACGGCGTGCCCGCCATCCGACGTATCCGCCCCGGCGACCCGCAGACGGGGGCCGGCTGGATCGGCCTTGTCGAGAACCGCTCTGGTCAGCTCGTCGGCGTGCGCACCGCGCCGCTGCTACCGCCCTGGGCGGCGCTGGCACTTCTGATCGGCCTGCTGGCGGCCGCCTGGTGGCGCGAGCGGCGCTAACCCCTTTCCTTCCGTCGTCCGGCAGATTAAGGCGGGGCCTTGATGACAGCGCCCGCGCCCGGCCGACACAGCCTTCCGCCCGGCGTCCACCCGTTCCCGCATCGCCATCTGCTCGGGATCGAAGGACTCCTTCCCCACGAAATCCTCTATCTGCTCGACGAAGCCGAGCGGTGGGTCGACTTCAACCGCGCCCCAGCCAAGGCGGACGACCGGCTGCGCGGCCTCACCCAGATCAATGCCTTCTTCGAGAATTCGACACGGACGCTGCTGAGCTTCGAGATCGCCGGCAAGCGGCTCGGCGCCGATGTGGTCAACATGACGGTCGGCGCCTCCTCGGTGAAGAAGGGCGAGACGCTTCTCGACACCGCCCTGACGCTCAACTCGATGCACCCCGACTTGATCGTCATCCGCCACGACGCCTCGGGCGCGGTCCAGCTCATCGCCGAGAAGGTCGATTGCCCGGTCCTCAACGCCGGCGACGGCCGCCACGAGCATCCGACGCAGGCGCTGCTCGATGCGCTCACCATCCGCCGCCGCAAGGGCCGTCTTGCCGGGCTGACGGTCGCGATCTGCGGCGATGTCCTCCACAGCCGCGTCGCCCGCTCCAATTTCCAGTTGCTGGGCTCGCTCGGGGCCAAGGTCCGCGCCGTCGCGCCGCCGACGCTGCTCGGCGCGCAGGTCGATCGCCTCGGCGTCGAGGTCTTCACCGATATGGAGGCCGGGCTCGACGGGGCGGACGTCGTGATGATGCTCCGCCTCCAGCGCGAGCGTATGGCCGGCGCTTATGTCCCCTCTACCCGCGAGTATTTCCACTTCTTCGGGCTGACCGCGCAGCGTCTCGCCGCCGCCAAGCCCGACGCGCTCGTCATGCATCCGGGTCCGATGAACCGCGGCGTCGAGATCGACAGCGCGGTTGCCGACGACATCGGGCGTTCGGCGATCACCGAGCAGGTCGAGATGGGCGTCGCCGTCCGTATGGCCTGCCTCGATGTGCTGACCCGCACGCGCCGCGGCGTGGAGGGCTGGGCATGACCCGCCTCGCCATCGTCAACGCTCGCCTCGTCGATCCGGCGAGCGGCCGCGATTCGCCCGGCTCGCTGATCGTCGAGGATCGCGCCATCGCCGCACTCGATGCCCCCCCGCCCGACGGGGCCGAGGTCATCGACGCCCGCGGCGCGGTGCTCGCGCCCGGTCTCGTCGACGCCATGGCCTTCCGCACCGACAAGGCGGCCTGTCTCGCCGGCGGCATCACCAGGCTGCTTCTGATGCCCGACCAGTCGCCGCCGCTCGACGATCCGGCGCTCGTCGAACGGGCCGAGCGGCTTGGCAAGCCCGATGTCTGGGTGCACCCGCTCGCCGCCGCCACCGTCGGCCTCAACGGCAGCGAGATCGCCGAGATCGGCCTGATGAAGGCGGCGGGCGCCGCCGGGGTCGCCACCGGCCGTCGCGCCATCGCCGACAGCGGCGTCATGTATCGACTTCTGCAATATGCGGCCGGCTTTGAACTACCGGTCGTAACCCATTGCGAAGACGTGTCTCTGACCAAAGGTGCCGTCGCCACCGAAGGCGAATATGCGACGCGCTGGGGGTTATCCGCCGCGCCCGCCTTCGCCGAGGCGCTGGCCATCGCCCGCGACCTCCGTCTGGCCGAGGCGACCGGCGCGCGGCTCCATATCGCGCAGGTGACCACCGCGGAGGGCGTCGCGCTCGTTCGCGCCGCCAAGGCGCGCGGCGTCGCCGTCACCTGCGGCGTCACGCCCCCGCACATGCTGCTCAATGAAAGCGCGGTCGGCGGCTACCGCACCTTCGCGCGGCTGTCGCCGCCGCTGCGCGCCGAGAGCGACCGTCAGGCGGTCCTCGACGCGCTTGCCGACGGCACCATCGACGTCATCGCCTCTGGCCACGATCCTCGTGCACAGGACGCGAAGCGTTTGCCCTTCGCCGATGCTGAACCCGGGGCGGCCGGGGCCGCGACTCTGCTCGCGCTGGCGCTGTCGCTGGTCCGCGACGGGCGTCTGCCGCTCCTCGATGTCGTCGCCATGCTGACGACCGCGCCCGCGCGCGTCTTCGGCCTGCCGACCCCGTCGTTGGCGGTCGGTGCGCCGGCCGATCTGGTGCTGTTCGATCCCAACGCGCCATGGCGCATCGACTCGGACCGCCTGCCCGGCCGCGCCGGCAACACCCCCTTCGACGGCCTCCCCGTCGAGGGCCGCGTGCTGCTGACGGTCAAGGGTGGCGAAGCGATGCGGCCTTAAGCCGCGAACTGCTCCTCGCTGAGCGCGTAGAGCATCCCCGCCCCGCGCGTGACCGGGCCGAGCAGCGCGGTGCCCTGCGGCACGATCTGCTCGGCGAAGAAGCGCGCAGTGGCGATCTTGGCCCTTAGGAATGCCGGATCACCCTGGCCCGCCGCCAGACGCGCCTGCGCGGCGATCGCCTGCTTCGCCAGCAGCCAGCCGCCGGCGACGATGCCGAACATCCGCAGATAGGGCGTCGCCCCCGCCGCCGCGTCGGCCGCCGCTTCGCCCTGGTTGCCGAGCAGCCAGACGGTCGCATTCTCGAGCGCGGCCAGCCCATCGTCGAGATACGGCGCCATCGCGCCGAGATCGCCGTCCTTGCCGAGCAGCCGGATATCGGCGCGGATGTCGGCGAACAGCGTCTTCCAGCGGCCCTGCGGCAGCTTGCGGTTGACGAGATCGAGCGCCTGGATGCCGTTCGTCCCCTCGTAGATCGGGGCGATGCGGGCATCGCGCAGATGCTGGGCCGCGCCCGTCTCCTCGACGAAGCCCATGCCGCCGAACACCTGAATCGCGAGGCTCGACAGCTCGACGCCCATATCGGTGCCATAGCCCTTGGTCACCGGCGTCAGCAGATCGGCGAGCGCCTGCGCCTCGCGGTCGCCGGTCGCATGGGCGCGGTCGACGGCGGCGGCGTTGAGATAGGTGAGCGCACGGATCGCCTCGGTCGTCGACTTCAGCGTCATCAGCATACGGCGCACGTCGGGGTGACCGATGATGCGCCCAGACTGCACGCGCTCCTTCGCGTAGTGGAGCGCGCCCTGGTAGGCGCGCTCGGCGATCGCCACGCCCTGCAGGCCGACGTTGATGCGCGCATGGTTCATCATCGTGAACATGGCGCGCATGCCGGCGTTCTCGGCGCCCACCATCCAGCCGATGCAAGCGTCATTGTCGCCGAAGCTCATCGTGCAGGTCGGCGAGGCATGGATGCCGAGCTTGTGCTCGACCGACACGCAGCGCAGGTCGTTGCGGCTGCCGTCGGGCAGGATCTTCGGCACGATGAACAGCGAAATGCCCTTCGTCCCCGGCGGCGCGTCGGGAAGCCGCGCCAGCACGAGGTGAACGATGTTGTCGGCGACGTCGTGCTCGCCCCAGGTGATGTAGATCTTCTGGCCCTTGATCCGGTAGCTGCCGTCGCCCGCCTCCTCGGCCTTGGTGCGCAGCGCGCCGACGTCCGAACCGGCCTGCGGCTCGGTCAGGTTCATCGTGCCCGTCCACTCGCCCGAGATGAGCTTGGTGAGATAGGTCGCCTTCTGCTCGTCGGAGGCATGCGCGGTCAGCGCCTCGATCGCACCCTGCGTCAGCATCATGCACAGCGAGAACGCCATGTTGGCGGAGGTCAGTTGCTCCTGCACCGCGCTCGCCAGCACGAACGGCAGGCCCTGCCCGCCCCAGTTCGGATCAGCGCCGAGCGAACCCCAGCCGCCCTCGACATACTGCTGATAGGCTTCACGGAAGCCCGCCGGCAGGGTCACCACGCCATCAGCCACATCGGCGCCCTGGGTGTCGCCGATGCGATTGAGCGGCGCGAACACGCCCGACGCCAGTTTGCCCGCTTCGGTGAGGATCGCCTCGACGAGATCGGGCGATGCGGCTTCGAAGGCGGAAAGCTGGGCGAGGCCGGGCAGATCGGCGATGGTCTCCAGAACGAAGCGCTGCTCGGCGACGGGGGCGGTGTAGGTCATCTCTGTCCTGCTCTTGGCGTTGGGCGAGCGAGCGTATAGCGCAGCCGCATGAGGGGCGGAACCATCAGCCGAGCAACCGACGCCGCCATTGCCGAGGCGGTGGCGCTGCTGCGTGCGGGCGGGCTCGTCGCGATTCCGACCGAGACGGTCTACGGCCTCGCCGCCGACGCCACTAGCCGTGACGCCGTCGCCCGGATCTACGCCGCCAAGGGCCGGCCGGACTTCAATCCGCTGATCGCGCATGTCTCCGGCCCGGACATGGCCGCGGCGCTGGTCGACATCTCCCCTCTCGCCCGCGATCTCATGGCGCGCTTCTGGCCGGGGCCACTGACGCTGGTGCTGCCGCTGCGGCCAGGCACCCCGCTCGCCCCCGCCGTCACCGCCGGCCTGCCGACGCTTGCCGTCCGCTGCCCAGATCATCCTGTCCCGCGGGCGCTGATCGAGACCCTCGGCCGCCCACTCGCCGCGCCGAGCGCCAACGCCTCGGGCCGGATCAGTCCAACGACCGCCGCGCATGTGGCCGCGAGTCTTGGCGATCGCGTCCCGCTCATCCTCGACGGCGGCCCGTCGCGCGCCGGTCTGGAATCGACGATCGTCGGGATCGACGGCGATAGGGCAACGCTGCTGCGGCCCGGCGCCATTCCTGCCGAAGCGCTGGGCATCCCGCTCGCCGCCGCCACCGCCGCGATCACCGCGCCTGGCCAGCTCGCCAGCCATTATGCACCGGCGCAGCCCGTGCGCCTCGATGCGCTCACCGCCACGCCGGGCGAGTTCCACATCGGTTTCGGCGCGGTCCCCGGCGACCTCAACCTGTCATCCAACGCCGACCTCTCCGAAGCCGCCGCCTGCCTCTACGATGCACTTCATGCCGCGCAGGCGTCCGGCCGCCCGGCCATCGCCGTCGCGCCGATCCCGCGCAACGGCCTCGGGGCGGCCATCAACGACCGCCTCGCCCGCGCCGCCGCGCCTCGCAGCTGACTCTCCGCTCGTCCAAGCGGGCCGGCAGTCTGTCGAAGTGACGGGTTTTCCGTCCCCTCCCGCGGTGGCAGAACAGGCGCAATTCCGAACACGGGGGGATCCGAGAATGCGTGCATGGACGTTGGCCGCGGCTGCGGCGCTGGCGATGACGGCGACGATGGCGCCGGCGCAGGACGCCAAGGGCGACGCGCCCAAAACCGAAGCCGCCATCCCGGCCCCGACGGTGTCGGTGACCAAGCATGTCGGCACCTTCGGCGGCCAGCGCATCGCCTATACCGCGACCGCGTCGGAGACCTACCTCAAGGACAAGGACGGCAAGCCGACCGCCTCGATCGTGACAACCGCTTACGTCAAGGACGGCCCGCGCGATCCCAACCGCCCGGTGACGTTCATGTGGAACGGCGGCCCGGGTTCCGGGTCGGTGTGGCTGCACATGGGCGCCTTTGGCCCTAAGCGCGTCGCGATCCCGTCGGATGCGCGCGACGATGGCGCCCCGCCCTTCCCGATCATCGACAATCCCCACGCACTGCTCGACGTGACCGACATCGTCTTCATCGATCCGGTCGGCACCGGCTTCTCGAAGACGCTCGGCAAGACCGAGGGCAAGGAGTTTTGGGGCGTCACCCAGGATGCGAAGTCGGTTGCGCAGTTCATCCGCATCTGGCTGCGCGAGAACGGCCGCTGGAATTCGCCGAAGTTCATCGGCGGTGAAAGCTATGGCACCACCCGCTCGGCCGCGGTCATCCGCGAGCTCGAGGGCCAGTACAACGACGTCACCGTCAACGGCATCATCCTCATCTCGACGATCCTCGATTTCGGCCTGCAGGCCGAGGTGCCGGGCAACGAGATGGCCTATGTCGTCAACATGCCGTCGATGGCGGCGGCGGCCTGGTATCACAACAAGCTCGCCAACCGCCCGGCCCAACTCGAGCCCTTCCTGCAGCAGGCGCGCGACTTCGCCAGCGGCGAGTATCTGACCGCGCTCGCCAAGGGCTCGAAGCTGCAGGGTGCCGAGCGGGCCGCAATCCGCGCCAAGCTCGCCGCCTTCACCGGCCTGAGCGAGGAGTTTCTGGAGCGCGCGGATCTGCGCGTGCTCCCGGGCCGCTTCTACAAGGAACTGCTGCGGGACCGCGGGCTGACCGTGGGCCGTCTCGATGCGCGCTACACCGGCAAGGACTATGACAACGCCGGCTCCGAACCCGATGACGATCCGAGCTTCTACGGCATCGACGCCTCCTACACCGCGGCGATCAACAGCCACATGCGCGACACGCTGAAGTTCAACATCGACCGCGAATATTCGACCATCGGCGGCTTCAACAG